>JACXTQ010000241.1 GCA_016919605.1 Methylovulum sp. | reverse complement strand
GGTAATTGTCGGGTTACGCTAACGCTAACCCGACCTACTATAGTTGTATTTTATCGCAATCTCCCCTTGTACTATGCTAACCCCCACGACCTTATTCAAATATCTTGGCGATGACACCCGCCTGCGTTGTGTGACCTTGCTGCACCAAGAAGGCCGGCTGTGTGTGTGCGACTTAACCGAAGCGCTGGACATGCTGCAACCGAAAATCTCCCGCCATTTGGCGTTACTGCGGCAAAGCGCCGTGTTGATTGATACCCGCGAAGGGCAATGGGTGTATTATCAGATCAACCCTGATTTGCCGATATGGGCGGCGGATATTGTTGCCATTGCGGTGGCGCAGTTTTCCCAAGCCCCTGCGGCGCAACAAGACTACCAACGTTTGCAGGCGATGCTTAATCGCTCGGTGCCTATCCGCTGTTGCTAAACGGTGTTTTCGTGCTTTTTATATATGGAAATACGAATATTAAAATGTATTGGGGAGCCGTATTTTGTAGGTAGTGGGATGCGTTAGGGGGGATGCCCCATCAACACAATAAGGTGCATTGCCTAGTTGGGTTGGTCACTGCAAGCTGTCGGGCAAGCGGTTCTGCCCGACATTTGTTTACGTTGGGACAATAAACCCCAGTTTTCCTTATAGCGGCAAAACCGCTTGTAGGACTTAGGGGGGCTTATTGATTTTACTATAATCTAATGGGCCTTATTGGCTTTCATTAACCCCAATTTCCACTTTGAAATCTTTTACCAAAAGGGTAATGATGCCTTTTCTGCTGGCCTCAATATAAAACGAAACCCAAGATGGGAAAAAATGAGTATAATTTTCAGCGTCAATCCAATTATATATGTTTGAATTAGTGGCATTAAAAAATTCCGTGTATAAATAGCTTCCATCCGCTTTTGTTACATCAAAGGGGGCAATGTGCTTGTTTACTTTACTTTCATTTTGTATTGACTCTTTTATCGCCGGTAAAAAATCATAATCAACAGTCACCCAGCCTCCGGTCACGGTTTCAGTAGGAGACGACAGTGATGGAAAGTTTGGAACTTGAGCTGAAAACTGATTGGTTGTGGTATCGGCTCTTGGAACGGCAACGATAGCATTTTGCATAGTTTGATCGAGGTTGGCCATGCGCGTACCATACCCTTTTACATAGCCTAGACCCGTTGCAGTGGCTTGATATTGCCCGCTGGTTCCAACTGAGTGATGGTCTCTGGAATCATAGAGCGAAGCGCCAACGGAAAGGACTTTGCCATGATTCGGATCAGAAACATTGTAGTTGTAGTATTGGACGGGGACATAGATCCCCGCATGAACGGCTTCCTGGAGATTGCAAGCTTGCTCGGTTGTTTGTCGGCATCCGTCAATAGTGACATATTCAAGCTTGGCTTTGAATTTCACCCTATAAGAGGTGATTTTTGCGATCGGGGGTACGCTGGTAGTGGTATTGGGCATTGATCCCACCATATAGGTTTGTGCTATTTTCATCTCAGGATGGTCTGGGGAGGAAATAAGCCAGTTGCCGCTTGCCGCCTGTTCATAAGGGTATATGGAATTGATTTCAAGGGCAAATGAATTGACCGCTGTTGCGCTGAGATCATCCGTATATCTTCGAAATTGCCCGCAATTTTTACCCCCCCAAACACTTGAGCCAGGCCTTCCTGTTTGCACCGAATCCTCTTCTGCAAAAAAACAAGGGGATGGCAAATAACCACTGCTGGCGGGAACTGCGGGAACGCCAGATGTATTGATAGGAGTCCCATTTAAATCGTGAACCCCGCCATAATTTACGGTAAACCTATCGTTACTATAGCCTGATGCACAGGTGTTATTTGCGCTAGGGCCCGGACACAAACCATTGCTATAAACGATATTCACTGGTTTTGGTGTTTTCGTCTGATCCTTAAATATCCTTACGATATACGTAGAATTAAAGCCCGCATTCATAGCAGGATCTTTTAGGGGGGAGAACGTATATGTGTATTGTGTCGCAGGCACACTTGCTGGCCTTTGATAGGTGGGCACACCGCCTTCCACAGCCTGAACATTTTGGATTTCAAGCCCACTCAATAGCGTGGCTATGGCTATAGGCAAGCCGTAAGTTTTAAAAAAAAATGTGGTTGTCATTGTGTTTTCCAAGTTATAGTTAACTAACATCACGGCAAGTGGCGTATCGCCCACCAACCCCTCTTCCAAAACCCACCCTAGCCGCTTGGCCTTTGGGCTGGCGCGCCAGGCCACCAGCACCGACCTCCAAAGACAATTACTCTGCCTCTAAAATTAAAGCACCGCTTTCTACGGATTATATACCAAATAACTCACCCAATAAAATTATTTATTACCTGAAATATAAAAAATAACAAAGAAAGGCGTATTCAGTAGCTCAAACGAGGGTATATTGCCCAACCTAGGCAATCCCGACAACCGGACAAATCAGCCCTAGGCAGGAAGCAGTGAAAGCCTAGCCCGAATTGGATGGGCAACAGTAAAAATGTGCTTCAAATTACACAAGATGTGAAATAGTTAACAGACTTAAGCACTTAAAAAAAGTAAAATCACCGCTATTTTTAAGTTAAGGTGCAAAAATGGCAAAATTCTTAAATACGAGCGGCACAAATTACTTCCTTGAAGAACTCATCAAAAATGCCAAAGACCGTTTGATCTTGATAAGCCCGTTTTTAAAGCTCAATGACCGCATGAAAGAGCTGTTAAGCGACAAAGACCGGATGAAAATAGACGTGCGGATGGTCTACGGCAAAAGCGAATTGCAACCCGAAGAAATCAACTGGCTAAAAGAACTCACCTACATCCGCACCAGCTTTTGCAAAAACCTGCACGCAAAATGTTATCTTAACGAAGAGCTGTGCATCATCACCAGCCTGAACCTTTACGAATTCAGCCAGATCAACAACAACGAAATGGGCGTGTTGATTTACCGCGCCGATGACGGCGAGCTTTACAAAGACGCATACGAAGAAGCCCAGCGCATTATCCGCATTAGCGATGAAGTCCGCATTTCACTGGAGCGTGTGACCGTAACCGAAACCGAAGGCAAAGCGGACGCGGCAGAAACGGCGGGGAAAATCACCTCATCCAAACTGGCCCAAAAGCTGGGCATCAAAACCAGCAAACTGACCGAAGACTTAGTGGCCGCAGGCTATATGGAAACCCGCGAAGGCAAAAACTACCTGACGGCAAAAGGCAAGGAAGCGGGCGGGGAGTTTAGAAAAAGCCCCAAATACGGGCCTTATTTTTTATGGCCGGAGAATTTTAGGGTTTGATGGTTTAAGTTCGGTAGGGGCGCGAGCATCTATATCTTGTTAAGCGTTAAGGATAAGCCATGCTCGATTACCGCCGCGACCATGTTGCGAACGGGGGTGTTATCCGTTAAAGTGATCAACGTCACCTAATAGTAGGCGTTGATCACGGCAGACGGGGCTAATCGGTGGCAATCCATAAGCGGTGCATACAGCCATGCTCCCACCCTGCGGAGTGCGTCTTAACAACTTTAAAGAGCAAAATAATGGAACACACTAGACATTTTGATTGGGATAAGTATTGTAATAAAGCAAGCTTCAAAGAAATTCGGGAACGGTCTCCCCTTTTATTAGGAGACTGGCCACCATCAATGTACAGTCCAGATAGCAAGTTTTTCTATCTTTCATCCATAGACGACACCATTGAAACAAGTAATCAGGATGAGTTGCTCCTGTATCTGCACGTTGTAAGTGACTCATACGCCCAAGCTACTCGTGTTGACAAGATTAATCATAAAAAAGCCTATATTTCAAATATAGATTTCATTGAAATGTGTGGCCTCTTAGCCGCTTGCGCCAGCGATCCAGAGAAGTATGCTGACCCAGAGGCTCTACTACTTGAATATTTGGCAATGCCAAGAGGTACTTAACGTGGCAAGGACATTTGCGTGGGTTTGCCAAGACAATTAAAAAACAAATAGGAGTAAAACAAAAACACATTATCCTTATACGATTGAAAAAGATAAGGACGATTTTTTGTTCATTCAATTCCTTGATATGGAAGAAGCCTTTTACCCAAGGTGAAACTTTTGCAGAAGCAACACTCAACGCACAAGAGGTTTTAAGTGTCCTGTTGACCCTACAAACTGGAACATTATATTGGCAAGGTATAAGCTATTTACGGGTGGTTGCCAGTAAAGGGCAAAATTAACGCACAATGAGGGTTTGTTATGGCCAGCTACGAGAACGATTTTTATTCATGGACGCAACAGCAAGCGGCATTGCTTAGGTTAGGCCAATTCAATGACATTGACGTGGCTAATCTTATAGAGGAAATAGAGAGCATGGGCAGATCAGAAAAACGTGAACTGGAAAGCCGTTTAACTATCCTATTACTGCATTTGCTGAAATGGCAGTACCAACCCGTGCGCAGGGGACGGAGCTGGGAGTTGAGCATAGACGAACAAAGGATGCAGTTCTTAAGGGTGCTTAAGGATAACCCCGGACTAAAAAACCAACTTGACACCCTCTTGGCCGATGCTTACGAACTTGCCGTCATCAAGGCGGCCAAAGAAACCAGCTTGGATAAAAAAACCTTCCCAACCCTCTGCCCTTGGGATTTGCCCACCCTGACCCAAACAGATTTTTACCCTGAGGATTAAACGCTAAGGTACATTGC
Organism: Methylovulum sp.; assembly: GCA_016919605.1. Classification (GTDB taxonomy): domain Bacteria; phylum Pseudomonadota; class Gammaproteobacteria; order Methylococcales; family Methylomonadaceae; genus Methylovulum. Next base: position 4,664 of record JACXTQ010000241.1, on the reverse strand, counting down.
GTAGGGCGTGATGCGCTGTTGCTAAGCGCCCTTTTCGCCCCTATAATATACGGAAATACGAATATTAAAATATAGAGGCGACCATCATGTTAAATGTGTTAATTTTGTGTACCGGCAATTCTTGCCGTAGCGTCCTGGGCGAAGCGCTTATCAACCACCTAGGCGCAGGCCGTTTACGGGCGTTTTCGGCGGGTAGCCGTCCGGTCGGTAAGGTCAACGATAATGCGCTGGCGACCTTGCGCCGTAATGGCTTACCTACGGAAGGTTATCTGAGCCAATCATGGAACGAGTTTGCCGATGCGGGTATTGATATTGCCATCACCGTCTGCGATCAAGCGGCTGGCGAAGCCTGCCCCGTTTATCTGAACAGCACCACCCGCGCCCATTGGGGCTTGCCTGATCCTGCGCATGTCGAAGGTACGGAAGCAGAAGTCAACGCCGCTTTCCAAGCGACTTACGATGCCCTAGAAAAACGCATCCAAGCGATGTTGGCCCTACCTTTAGAGACGTTGTCCAGCGCCGAACTGAGCAGCCAACTTAACCAGATCGGCCAATTGTCATGAGCCAACCCAAACGCTTAGGTCTAGTTGACCGCTTCCTGACGCTATGGATATTCCTCGCCATGGCGATAGGGGTAGCGTCGGGCTATTTTGTCCCCGACTTAACCCAATGGCTAGGGCATTTCCAATCCGGCACGACTTCGATACCGATTGCCATAGGGTTAATTTTGATGATGTACCCGCCGCTGGCAAAAGTCCGTTATGAAGAGTTGCCGCTGTTGTTTAAAGACCTTAAAGTCCTCTCGCTGTCCTTGCTGCTAAACTGGGTTATCGGCCCCGTGCTGATGTTTACCTTGGCGATCACCTTCCTGCATGATTACCCCTCGTACATGGTCGGCCTGATTATCATCGGCTTGGCGCGGTGCATCGCTATGGTGCTGGTTTGGAACGAGTTGGCCGACGGCGATAGCGAATACTGCGCAGGGTTGGTGGCTTGTAACTCCATTTTTCAAGTCCTGCTGTTCCCGCTCTACGCCTACGTCTTCGTCACCGTCTTGCCTGATGTGCTGGGTATCGCCGAAGGTTTGGAAGTCAAATTGACCATGCTGGAGGTGGCGAAAAGCGTCCTGATTTACCTAGGCATCCCTTTTTTCGCAGGGATGGCGACCCGTTTTATCTTAGTGCGGCGCAAAGGCCGCGAGTGGTATGAGCAGACCTTTATCCCGCGTATCAGCCCCATCACCCTGATCGCGCTGTTGTTCACCATCTTGGTGATGTTCTCATTAAAAGGCGAATATATCGTGCAACTGCCGTTGGATGTGTTGCGCATTGCCGTGCCGCTGGTGATTTACTTTACCATCATGTTCTTGCTGACCTTCTTTATGGCCGCCAAAGCCGGTGCCAATTACCCCGTCAGCGCCACCTTGGCCTTCACCGCGTCCGGCAACAACTTTGAACTGGCGATAGCCGTCGCCGTTGCCGTGTTCGGCCTCAATTCCGGCGAAGCCTTCGCCGCCGTCATCGGCCCCTTGGTGGAAGTACCCGCCCTGATAGGCTTAGTCAAACTGGCCTTGTATTTTCGGGGGAAGTATTTTGTCGGGCAGTCCTAGCCAAGCGTACAGCCATCGCCTTGGTTTATTGACCAATAGCTTATCATTTAGATTACAGGATTACCCACACAGTTTCCGCAACTGACATAGACTTCAAGCGGTCAAGTTTTCGGTTTTAGGATTAACCGAAAACTTGACCCTTGGAGTATACACTAAAGCGCATTCCGCAAGGTATGCAATGCGCCTTACCACCCCGAATAATAACCCTCATTGTACCACTCCCTATCCCTCACCCTGTCATACATAGCTTCTTGCCGCCGTATCTGGCACCTTATGGCTTCGTCCTGCCGGATGACTTTAGAAAGCGTTTCCCAACACCACCTTAGCCTCACATTTTCATCGGCACACCCGTAAGTGATTGCAACACCACCCAAAAAACTCCTAAAGCAATCACAACCAATATCGTCTTAATATAATTTTTAGCACCCTTATTTTCATTAGCCATAACAACCTTAACCCTTGTATTAACAATATACCCAACGCTTACACCGAAGCATAAACACCCCACACCCATCAGGAATTACAGCGTTATGCCCTTGAAATTAAACAAAAATAAGCACAACCCCTTACCCCGCCACCCAAAAAAAAGCAAACGCCCATCATCCGCCGACAATCCTAGCCACCGACAATATGGGCATCCAGCACCAGATACACCACCAGCGCCAGACCCAATGTCGCCACCATCAAATTGACAAAAACCCCAAAACCTGAGCGGTAGCCCGTCGGTATCTCAATCGGCTTCAACGTCCGCAACACCTTACGGTATTGGCTGACCGCCATCACCGCCGCCAACGCCCCCAATAGGATAAACCCCAAACCTATCCAAAACGCGCTCGCCGTATTTTGTTGCGGCAACAAAATACGCACAAACAAACCAAAGCGCTCAATGACAAAACCAAACGCCATCAACGTCAAACTCGTGCGGTTCCACGCCAACAACGTGCGCTCCGCCGCAAAAAATACCCTAGGATCGTTCAGCTCTGACATAGTTTTAGTGGTGGGAAGCAGGTTAAGGCCGATTGCCGCAACACAGCATAAGCCAACGCGGCAAGGCGCATTCCATAGGGTGCGGGGCGACAGCATTGCAACGCCTGTAAGGTTTTAACCGTCCGGCGCATTACCGCCATCACCTAATACGCCGGACGCGGGCTAATTTATGACCTATCTAGTTTAGTTTTTATCCCGTTATTAAAGTCCGGGCGGTTGTACACTAGAGGCAGAGATGGGCAGAGAAGTCCTTAGGTTTTCATCCCGTTATCAAAGTCCGGGCAGCCGTACGTTTAAGCAACTACCTGATTAACAAGCAACTTGAGTTTTCATCCCGTTATCAAAGTCCGGGCAGTCGTACTTTAGACAATAAAGAAGTCTTGAAAGAAAAAGCTTCTTGTTTTCATCCCGTTATCAAAGTCCGGGCGGTCATACTTACTACACAACATATACGGGCTTAGGCGCGTAGTTTTCATCCCGTTATCAAAATCCGGGCAGTCGTACCCATAGCCTTGGCATGACATGGCGCGGTGCTGATGATGTTTTCATCCCGTTATCAAAGTCCGGGCAGTCGTACTTCGATTACTAACATCGGCTATATCGTTTTTAGGTTTTCATCCCGTTATCAAAGTTCGGGCAGTGGTACTGGGATGCTGCTAAAACAAAAGCAACAGTAAATAAGTTTTCATCCCGTTATCAAAGTCCGGGCAGTTGTACCCGCCCTGCCGTTTGACTTGGCTAGGGCGCAAGCGAGGGAGTTTTCATCCCGTTATCAAAGTCCGGGCAGTGGTACATCGTGCCTTACCCTCCTTGGAGTGGAAAGGTTTGTTTTCATCCCGTTATCAAAGTCCGGGCAGTCGTACTGTACCCCTATAACCCCTTGTTTGGCAAGGCCCATTGGGGCTATTTTCGGCGCGGACGGCCTTATTTGTCAGTAACCTTGAAAATAAACGTAAAAACACCCTGTTTTCCCTTATAAATCAACATACGGCGCGGTTTTTTCATTAGTTGTCGCAAGCGCTTGATTCCATTAAAAATCCAAAAACCCGCCCCCTTTTCCAAAACCGCACCGATAACGTCAAAGCTAAGTTGCAAAACGCGCGTAGGGCGCATTAGACGATAGTCATGCGCCGAATGATTAAAGCCCAACAGGCGGTGCAATACGGCTATCGCCTCGCCCCCTACCGAATACGCCTTACCGCGTTAAGTTAGCATGTAGGGCGCAAGCGTAATGCGCCGGATGTCAAAAGGCCCACGGGGCTTGCACCCTACGCATTGCGCCTTACCACGTTATTGCGGGCCGCCAACACAGTTGTAAGCGACGATCACGTCGGAGTCTCTTATTTTAAATTTTTGCCCTTGGGCATCCACCAGACCAGGCGTAAGCTGTATATCCCTACCATCATCGGTCTTTACTGATAATCCACTTAAAGGTGAGTCCATTTCTTTTCCACAGCTTTCGCTGTAACCGACAAACAGGGCGGTTTTTTTGCGGTAGCCACAGTATTCCTGAGCCGCCGCATCAGCGCTCTTGTAACGGAGGAATTGGCCATCAAACCAAAAGTCTATGTAGTTATCGTCACGGTGAATAAGCCTGACAAGAGGATGGGCTTCGCCTTTATAATATGCAAAAAAACGCCCTAAATCCTCCTTCTCAATCAGAGGGTCAGTCACTTGACCCACAGACTCAAGCAACCATTTTGTCGGTAATGTATCAAAAAGAGAGTTGGCAATTCGCTTGGTGACTTCGTCGGGTGGCTTGATATTGCTTGGAAAGCATTGTGATAAGAACACCGGCTCTCCCAATGAAACTGGGCGGTTAGGGTTTAATGGCCCAAAGCTGAACCGATTTAAGCCTGTACCTCGGGCGGCGGCGATTTGTTTGGCTCGATCAATGTCCGCGCAGCTTGTCAACAAGCCGGAAAAGATAAGTGCACTGGCCAGAAGTTTTTTATATTTCATCGCAAATTCCTTAAGGTTGGTTATAATTTACAACATCAATTTGGCAATTGTCGCGCATGAATTATGATACCTAAATCCAGCAGGTTTTTCCAAGTAATTAGCCTAG
>JACXTQ010000240.1 GCA_016919605.1 Methylovulum sp. | reverse complement strand
GATAGGTTGTTTTTCAACCAGCATCGGGCGGATATTGCACATACCACCGGCAATCATAATGGGTTTGTGATAGCCCCTAAACTCATGTTCGCTGTCGGTTACAGGCTGTTCAAAACTGCGGAAGTAACCTGCGATATTAGGTCTGCCAAATTCATTATTGAACGCTGCGCCGCCCAAGGGGCCTTCGAGCATGATCTCCAAGGCGGAGGCGATGCGCTCCGGCTTGCCGTTGTCACTTTCCCACGGTTGCCCAAATCCTGGGATTTTTAAATGTGACACCGAAAATCCGGTTAGCCCGGCTTTGGTGGCCGAACCGCGTCCGGTGGCGCCTTCATCACGGATTTCCCCGCCCGATCCGGTCGCCGCGCCAGGAAAAGGCGAAATGGCGGTCGGATGGTTATGGGTTTCGACTTTCATCAACAAATGCGCGTCTTCTTCGGTATAGCCGTATTCGCCGGTGTGCGGATTGCGGATGAATACTTGCGCTTTGGAACCCTTGACCACGGCGGCATTGTCGCTGTAAGCGGACAAGATATGGTCAGGCGTTTTTTCCGCCGTGTACCGGATCATGCTAAACAAAGAACGGGCTTGTTCGACACCGTCAATTGTCCAGTCGGCATTAAAAATTTTGTGGCGGCAATGCTCGGAATTGGCTTGGGCAAACATCATCAGTTCGACATCGGTCGGATTTCTACCCAATGCTTGGAAGCTGTCGGTCAGATAGCCTATTTCATCGGCGGATAAGGCCAAGCCTAAGGTGATATTGGCTTGCTCCAAGGCATCACGGCCTTGTTCGAGCAGGGCGATGGTCTGCAAGGGTTGCGGCGAATGTCCATCAAACAAGCCGGTAGCCGAATCCGCTACCACTACGCTTTGGGTCATGCGGTCATGGAGTAGGGCGGTGATGGCGGGTGGGAGCGGGGTAGGGCAGGCAATGGTATATTCGATGCCCCGCTCAATCCGGCGCACCGATGACAGGCCGCAGCGTTGGGCGATTTCGGTGGCTTTGCTGGACCACGGCGATTGTGTGCCGGAGCGTGGGATGACCCATAAGGACTCGCCTTGTACCTTTGTGACTGACTGATCTTGGTTATAAGTCAGTAAATCGGTGAGGATTTGTGAGTGTGACTCGGTAAAATCACCCTCATTATCAACAAAATGGATAAAGCAAGCGGACACCGCCGTGATGGCAGGCTCTAACGCTTGCAACCGTAAGAGTAGTTGGTTGATGCGAAAGCTTGAAAGGGCTGCGGTTCCAGAAATTTTTAACATAGGGAGGAAGATACTGGGTAAAAAAGGGATATGGACTTTGACCCCATTGATGGCTCTGCGAAAACTCGCGGCGACGGCGCCTTATTCGTTGGGGCAGGGCTGTTTTGGTATGAGCTTATTTGGCAAAATCCGATTGGATAGTGCTTTGTAATAGTTTGAGCAAAGTTAACGCACTGGCATCCGTAGCGGGCTTGTGTTCTTTATCCAAGACCAAGACATCGGTTTTTTCGCCGTTACCCATCAATTTGACGATAAATGCTTGGTCATTATTTTGGAAACCACGGAACATAAATAAAGTCTCATGCCAAAAGGAACGGTCTTCCAAGGCTTTTTCATCAGGGTCATAATTGAGGGTAAATTGCTGCTCGGCTTTGTTCCGGTCAGTCACTTCGATGGATTTGCGGCTTAAGGCCTTGTCAATCGCCCGCCAAGCACTTTCAAACGGTATGCCCAGACGCAAGATGTCTTCGCCGGTCGCGGATTTTACCAAGGCGACTGGGATCAATTCATGCCTAGGTGGTGTACTGCTGGCAGTGTCGGTTGCGCTTAGTGCATCCACAGCTATCGGTTCCGCCTCTTTAGGGGGGATCGGCGCGGCTGTTGTCGCTATCGGCGCTTGCATAGGTTGTTCAACGGCTGGGGCACTCAATGAGGTTGCTTCTGGTTGCTCAGCGATAACGGGCTGCCCAGGGCGCGTAACTAGCTTTAAGCTGTCATCCTTACTCAAATCGGGCGGCAATACTAGCGCGGGTATTTCCGTGGTGTATTGGTAATCTTTTTCCTTGTCGGGAAATAGGCTTTTAATATACCCACACCCAGTCAAAAGATTTAATGCCAAGAAGGTGATAAGCGGCAACACTATTTTTGGTTTCATATTTAATTAGATAACTTCGGCAAAGCGCAGGGCGTTGCGGACGGTGTCAAAATACTCGTCTGCCAACCACGTCAGCGGCAAGCGGATGCCTTTGCCAATCAGGCCCATTTCGGCAAGCGCCCATTTTACCGGAATCGGGTTGGATTGGATAAACAAGTCCCTGTGTAAAGCCACTAGCTTGTTGTCTATCGCCAGTGCGGTTTCCTTATCCCCCGCTAAGGCGGCCATTATCATGTCATGGAGCAGTTTCGGCGCGACATTGCCGGTGACGGTGATAGAGCCATTGCCGCCTAACAGGCAAAATTCACAGCTACTGGCATCATCACCGGTATAAATCGCAAAGTCGGGGCCGGTCAGGTCACGGATTTTTTTGATGCGCGACAAATCGCCGGTGGCTTCTTTTACGCCGACAATATTTTTTAATTGGCCGATACGGCCCACCGTTTCCGGCAGCATGTCGCAACCGGTGCGGCCTGGCACATTGTATAAGATTTGCGGGATGTCAACGGCATCGTTAATGGCTTTATGATGCAGGTACAAACCTTCTTGGGTAGGTTTGTTGTAATAGGGCGTGACGATCAGGCAGGCATCTGCGCCCACTTCTTTAGCGCGGCGGGTAAGGTTAATGGCTTCGCTGGTGGCGTTGGCACCCGTACCGGCAATGATCGGAAGCTTACCGTCCGCATAGTCAACCACTGCCTTGATGACCGCGCAATGCTCGTGTTCATCCAATGTGGCGGATTCGCCTGTGGTGCCAACCGCCACCAGCGCGTCCGTGCCCTGTGCAATATGAAACTGCACTAACGCTTGCAACTGTTTAAAGTCCACAGCACCCTGGTCGTCCATTGGTGTGACTAATGCTACGATACTACCTTGAATCATGAAATTTCTC
>JACXTQ010000239.1 GCA_016919605.1 Methylovulum sp. | reverse complement strand
TCTGGCGGCAGGGGTGGCTAACGGCTTAGATGCGGCGGCGTTGGAGCGGCTGGCGTTAACGCCCAAAGCCATCAACAACATGATCGAAGGCTTAAAACAAGTCGCCGCCCTGCCTGATCCGGTCGGAGAGATCACCGAATTAAGCTACCGCCCTAGCGGCATACAAGTCGGGCAAATGCGTGTGCCTTTAGGGGTGATTGGTATCATCTACGAATCACGCCCCAATGTGACCGTAGATGCCGCCGCCTTATGCCTGAAATCGGGCAACGCCTGCATCTTGCGTGGTGGCTCGGAAGCGATACATTCTAATCAGGCGATTGCCGCCTGTATCAGCCAAGGTTTGCAAGCCGCCGATTTGCCCAGCACCGCCGTGCAAATCGTCGCCACCGCCGACCGTGCCGCTGTCGGCGAGCTGATTACCATGAACGGCTATGTTGACATTATCGTCCCACGCGGCGGCAAAAGCCTGATTGAGCGTATCTCTAAAGAAGCGACCCTACCGGTCATCAAACATCTGGACGGTATTTGCCACGTTTATATTGATGATAAAGCCGATATTGACAAGGCCGTGGCTATTGCCGACAACGCCAAAACCCACCGTTACGGAGTGTGTAATGCGATGGAGACCTTGCTGGTCGCCGAAAGTATCGCTCACCGCGTCTTGCCGTTATTGGCGGACATTTATCGGGCAAAAGGTGTGGCTTTGCGAGGTTGTCTAAAAACCTGCTCGTTAATCCCCGACTGTACACGCGCCACTGAAGAAGACTGGCACACCGAATATCTGGCGCCAATCCTCTCCATCCGTATTGTTGACGGCATAGACCAAGCGATGGAGCATATCAACCATTACAGCTCGCAACATACCGATGCTATTGTTACCGAAGATTACACGTTGGCCAGACGTTTCTTGCGTGAAGTCGATTCCAGTTCAGTGATGGTCAATGCTTCCACCCGTTTTGCCGATGGCTTTGAATACGGTTTGGGTGCGGAAATCGGTATCAGTACCGATAAGCTCCATGCGCGTGGCCCGGTAGGTTTAAAAGGGTTGACTTCGCTAAAGTTCATCGTTTTGGGTGACGGGCATATCCGCCAATAATGATTGGTGTGCTCGGCGGGACGTTTAATCCCATCCATTACGCGCATTTGCGCTGTGCCATCGAAGTCAAGGAGCTGTTTGGCTTGGCGCAGGTGCGGATGATACCCAATGCCCAGCCACCGCACCGGCCATCACCGATAGTGCCGGGCATGATGCGGGCGCAGATGCTCGAGCTGGCCATCGCCAACCATCCGGGGCTGCTCTGTGACCGCCGCGAATTGGAGCGGCCACAACCCTCGTTCATGGTTGACACCTTGGTGTCGTTGCGGGGAGAGTTTCCCGCCCAACCTTTATTGCTGTTTATCGGCAATGATGCGTTTAGCCAGCTCAAGCAATGGCGGCGGTGGCAACAGCTTTTTGACTACGCGCATATCGTGGTCATGACGCGGCCAGGTTGGCAAATCCAGGCCACCGATGACTTTTTTCAGGCACGGCTGACTGATGATTGCCATGCCTTGCGCAGCAACTTGGCCGGAAAACTTTTTTTTCAGGCCGTGACCCCATTGGACATTTCCGCCACCGCCATCAGAAACTGCATCGCCACGCAGCAAGACCCCAGTTTTTTATTGCCCGATGCGGTCATTGCCTATATCAGGCAGCACCAACTTTATCAAGCGCCCGACTAAGTGTCGGGTGCATTTTATACTTCAAACCATTTTATTTTTAAAGGTAGTTAATGCAAACAGAAGACTTGTTAAAAATCGTCCAAACCGTTTTGGATGACCGCAAAGGGCAATACATCACCACCCTAGATGTCAAAGAGAAAACCAGCTTTACCGATTATATGGTGCTAGTTACAGGCACATCCGACCGCCACCTGAAATCTTTGTGCGAACATGTGGCCGTGGCCGTGAAAGAACAGGGGGGAATCCCACTGGGCATGGAAGGCGATCTGGGATCAGATTGGATATTGTTGGACTTAGGCGATGTGATTGTCCACGCCATGACCGCCCAAACCCGCGAGTTTTATCAATTGGAAAAATTATGGTCGGTTGATGCCCCCAGAGAAAAGGCTTTTGCCAGGAATTAAGCAAGGGTAGGGGTGGGCCACTAGCCTCTCCCTAAACGGCCTGCTTGGACTGTATGTATAAAACAATTGACCTTTTTGCCGGTATTGGTGGTATCCGGCTGGGTTTTGAAGCCTATGGTTGCCAAACAGTATTTGCCTCGGAATGGGATAAAGATGCCCAAAAAATGTATGAGGCCAATTTTGGTGAAAAACCGCAGGGCGACATCAACCTGATCGACCCCGAAGACATTCCCGACCACCATATCTTATTGGCGGGTTTTCCTTGCCAGCCATTCAGTATTGCTGGTAAGGGGCTGGGCTTTGCCGATACCAGAGGCACGTTGTTTTTTAACATTGAGGCCATCCTCAAAGCCAAAAAGCCCACCGCCTTTTTGCTGGAAAACGTCCGGCGTTTGACCACCCACGACAAGGGGCAAACCTTCGCGGTGATTTTAGAAAAACTCACCGCTTTAGGCTATACCGTTTATCATAAAATCATCAATGCGCTGGATTTTGGTGTGCCGCAAAAACGCGAGCGCATTTATATTGTCGGCTTTTTAAACCCTATCCCGTTTAGCTTTCCAGCCCCGCTAGGCTATTACCAGCCGCTGGCGGAACTGCTGGAGAAAGACGAGGACATACCCGCCAGCTATTTTGTCTCCGAACATATCAAACAACAACGCTTAGCCTTGGTCAAAGGCACGCCACCCTATCCGTCAATATGGCATCAGAACATCGGCGGAAACATTTCGGCATTGCCTTATTCCTGCGCGTTACGCGCGGGCGGCAGTTATAACTACCTGGTCGTCAATGGCATCAGACGTTTGACCGCCCGCGAGATGTTGCGCTTACAGGGCTTTCCTGATGACTTTATTATTAATTTGCCTTATTCGGGGGTGCGGAAGGTGGCAGGCAACTCAGTATCCGTACCCGTCATCAAAGCTATTGCCGGCGAGATGCTCAAGGCATTGCAAACAGTGTCGCCCCGTTGATTTACAAAACCGATGCAATCAATCCTCAATTCCCAATTCTTTAATCTTCCGGGTCAAGGTGTTGCGGCCATAACCTAATAAAATCGCCGCTTCATGGCGTTTGCCGTGGGTAAAGTTCAACGCCGATTTAATTAGGATAGCCTCCACTGCCGGAATGGTTTGCTTGGCGACTTCGTTTTCCTTATTGAGCAATTGCTGGTCTACCCAAATCCTTAATAAAGATTCCCAATCGGAACCGGCGGTGGTTTTTTCAGCGGGCGTGTTCAGCAATTCGGGTGGCAAGTCATGTAGGTGGATTTCCCGCCCTGAGGCCATGACGGTCAGCCAGCGGCAGATGTTTTCCAATTGCCTGACATTGCCCGGCCATTCCAAGGTGCTTAAAAAAGCCTCCGCCTCGGTTTTTAAGATTTTTATTTCGGTGTTCAGCTCTTGTCCGGCCTGATTCAAAAAATGCCGCAACAATAAGGGTATGTCCTGTTTCCGGTCACGCAAGGGCGGGATGTGGATGCGGATAACATTAAGGCGATGGAACAGGTCTTCCCGAAACCGCCCTTGTTGCACCAACACTTCCAAGTTTTGATGGGTGGCGGCAATAATACGCACATCGACTTTTACCGAAGCATGGCCACCGACCGGATAAAACTCGCCATCCGCCAAGACCCGCAATAAGCGAGTCTGCAATTCTGCGGGCATGTCGCCAATTTCGTCCAAAAACAAGGTGCCGCCATTGGCCTGTTCAAAACGTCCGGCACGCCGCGAGGCCGCGCCTGTAAATGCGCCTTTTTCATGACCGAACAATTCCGACTCCATCAGGTCTTTAGGGATGGCTGCCATGTTTAAGGCGATAAACGGATTTTTGGCGCGGGGGCTATGCCGATGCAACGCCTTGGCGACCAATTCTTTGCCTGTGCCCGATTCGCCGTTAATTAAAACGGTGATATGTGATTTTGCCAGCCGGCCAATGGCCCGAAACACTTCCTGCATGGCCGGGGCCGCGCCGATAATTTCCGGTGTCGCTTCCAAGGTGGCGTGTTCTTCGACATTGGAATGTTGTTGTCGTCCGTGGATGCAGGCACGGCGAGCTAAGTCAACCACCTCTTTAATGTCAAACGGTTTGGGCAAATATTCAAAGGCGCCGCCATGAAAGGCCGACACCGCACTTTCCAAATCAGAATGGGCGGTCATGACAATCACGGGCAGGTTAGGGTGGCTGTCTTGAACCCTTTTCAGCAGCTCTAAACCATCCATGCCCGGCATCCGAATATCGGTGATTAGGGCATCAGGGGTGTCATGTTCCAAAGCGAGCAGCAATTCTTTCGCACCGGAAAAGCATCGGGTATTGATGGCGGCTTTTTGTAAAGCCTTTTCGACCACCCAGCGGATAGATTTGTCGTCATCAATAATCCAGACGGTTTCTTGCTTATTCATTGCCGGTCTCCACGGGTAAATAGATTGAAAATACAGTATTGCCAGGTTCGCTGTTGCATTCAATAATGCCGTTATGCTGGTTAATCAGTGATTGGGCAATCGATAAGCCCAGCCCTGTACCTTCGGCCCGACCGGTAACCATGGGATAAAAGATTTGGTTTAACATATCTGCGTCTATGCCAGGGCCGTCGTCAATAATGTCAATTTTGGCCGCCAGTTTGTAATGTTTGCGGCCTATGGTCATGTGCCTGTGGATACGGGTTTTGATGACAATGTGGCCTTTGCCCTCGGTGGCCTGTACGGCATTGCGGGTGATGTTCAAAATCGCTTGGATCAGCAAGTCCTTATCGCCGAGAACTGTGGGGATGCTGGGGTCATAATCGCTTTTAATCATCAGAGTGCCGTTCGACTCGACGTGGACTAATTGCCTGACCCGCTCCAACACTTCTTGGATGTTTAAAGATTTTTTATTGGGCAATTTGTTAGGCCCGAGCATTTTATCCATCAGACCTTGTAAACGGTCTGATTCAGCAATGATGATTTGCGTGTATTCTTTCAGCTCAGGGTCATGTAATTCCAAGTCCAATAATTGCGCCGCTCCGCGCAAGCCCCCTAGGGGATTTTTGATCTCGTGGGCCAACCCTCTGACCAGCAATCGGGCGGTATTTTGCTGAGTCAACAGCCGCTCTTCCTTGGAAATGCGCAAATGGGTGTCCACTTGCTGAAGTTCCAGCAAAATTTCGACAATTTCATCCTTATTCAACAAGGGCGTGGCGCTTAAGTTAACGGTGACGTTTTGGCTCATGCGGTTAAGCGTTAACGAGCGCTCGACTAAAGGCTCACCCATTGACAGGCATTGTTTTAAATTTAACAGTAAGGCCGAGTCAGAAGATTTGAATAACTCCGAGGCATGTTGATCAACCAGATGGTGCGAACTGTCCGCTAATAACATTTCCCCAGCCGTGTTTATATAAGAAAGGGTAAGATCCCTATTAAATAGCAGAATGGCAGTGTTGAGGTGGTCAAGTATGCGCTTATACATGTGAGGTTAAATCCATTTTAAGTTACGCTATCGGTAAAGCAATTATTAGGCCATTTTTTGCAAATGCGCAAACGTGTTGTTGTGGTTATAAGGCAGCAAATGGTGGGGTGTCTTTATGAGGTGCAAGCATAACTGATGTGGCAAAAAATGCACAAAAATAGTGCATTTTTATCTTGGTAAATAGACGCAAAATGCTTGCAAGGGATCATAAACGAAAAACGCCCCGAATAGGGGCGTTTTATGTGAGCTATTACCAAAAAAGGCGCGGTGATCGCGCCTTTATGATTACAGGCTGTAGTACATGTCAAATTCGACAGGGTGGGTGCTCATACGCAGACGGGTCACTTCCTGCATTTTCAATTCGATATAACCATCAATGACATCGTCGGTGAACACGCCGCCACGAGTTAGGAACTCACGGTCTTTGTCCAGTGCATCCAAGGCTTGGTCGAAGGCATGGCAAACTTGTGGGATAGCTTTTTCTTCTTCGGGTGGTAAGTCGTACAAGTCCTTGTCCATCGCTTCGCCTGGGTGGATCTTGTTTTGGATGCCGTCCAAGCCCGCCATCAGCATGGCGGCAAACGCCAAGTAAGGGTTGGCGGTGGAGTCAGGGAAGCGCACTTCGATACGGCGGCCTTTAGGATTGCTGACGAAAGGGATACGGATGGAGGCTGAACGGTTACGTGCAGAATAAGCCAGCATAACAGGTGCTTCAAAGCCTGGAACTAAGCGCTTGTAGCTATTGGTTGACGCATTGGTGAAGGCATTCAGGGCTTTGGCGTGTTTAATGATACCGCCGATGTAATACAGCGCAGTCTCAGACAGGCCGCCGTACAAGTCGCCAGAGAACAGGTTGACACCGTCTTTGGCCAAGGATTGGTGGACGTGCATACCGCTGCCGTTGTCGCCAACCATAGGCTTAGGCATAAAAGTGGCGGTTTTGCCGTAAGCGTTGGCGATATTGGCAACGATGTATTTCAGGCCCAACACTTCATCGGCTTTTTTTACCAAGGTGTTGAATCTTACACCGATTTCGCATTGGCCCGCAGTCGCCACTTCGTGGTGGTGGACTTCGGTCATCATGCCGAACTGTTCCAGTGTCAAACACATGGCGGAGCGCATGTCTTGGAAAGAATCGACTGGTGGCACAGGGAAATAGCCGCCTTTGATACCTGGACGGTGGCCGATGTTGCCGTCTTCATAGACTTTTTCAGAGTTCCAGCCCGCTTCTTGCGAGTCGATCTTATAGAAAGAGCCGCTCATGTCGGAACCCCAACGGATGTCGTCAAAAATGAAGAATTCGTTTTCAGGGCCAAAGAAGGCGGTGTCGGCAATGCCGGTGGATTTCAAATAGGCTTCGGCACGTTTGGCCAATGAGCGGGGGTCGCGCTCGTAACCTTGCATGTTTTTAGGCTCGATGATGTCGCAACGGATAATCAACGTGTTGTCATCATAGAAAGGGTCCATCACGGCGGTGGATGGGTCAGGCATTAAGATCATGTCTGATTCGTTGATATGTTTCCAGCCGGCGATGGAAGAGCCGTCGAACATGTTGCCGTCTTCAAAGGTGTCTTCATCAATAGTGTGGGCAGGGAAGGTGACGTGTTGCTCTTTGCCACGGGTATCGCAAAAACGAAAATCAACGAATTTCACGTCGTTTTCTTGGATCATTTTCAGTACATTTTCTACAGACATCGTTGTCTCCTCATTATGGTTATTATAAAGCCAGCATTTTCACTGCTGAACACTCATAACGATAACATTTTTTTTGCCGGGTTAGCCAATAAAAAATGCTGTCCACATTAGGCGGTTTCAATGGGGTAGGGCAGTGCCAAAGCGGCCTGGCTTGGGCATTTTGTTGAAAAATATACAGAATGGGCATGGATTATGTGCGGGTAAAAATAAAACCACATTTGTTGCTGTTGTGGTGGTTTTGCAACTTAATTGTGCACAAAAAAGGGGTGTAATAATTTTTATGCACCAATATAGAGCAATATAGGTAATTCTTCACTACTTTAAACGTAGTATATTTTTGATTTTATTTGATATTTTTTTATGGCATAGGAATTGCTTTAAGTTATGTAGTGTTTTTTGCTGAAATACTAAAAACGTTGTCAGGTAGCAACAAATATTAATATTCAGACCTTGTTCTAAGGGGACTTCAAAAATGAAAATTATTTTAAAACGTAAGAATCAGATATTGTTTGCGGCGATAAGCAGTGTTTTGTCAGCGACCCTAGGCGTAACAGACGCACAAGCGGGTGCCTATAAAGAACTTGAAGGCGTGTTGGAGCATAATGGCTTTGTCGTCGGCGGCTGGGCTAATGCCGGTGTCACTTACAACGGCAATGAGCCTCAGAATAACTTTAACGGCCCGATAACATTCGGCGACCGTGCCGCCGAGTTTCAAGTCAACCAATTGAACGCCTACATCCAACGTGCCGTAACAACCGAAGGCAGCAAGTTTGATTTGGGTGGCCGTTTCGATTTTATGTACGGTACCGACTCCATTTTTACCCAAGCTTATGGCGTACCGGCATTTGATGTCAATACTGGGGCTCCTTTGCAACGGGGCGACTGGGATTTGAATATGCTCGGCAGCAACACCAACCGTTTTTATGACATTGCCCTGCCACAAGCTTATCTGGAGAGTTATGTGCCAATAGGCACGGGCCTGAACCTTAAGGTCGGTCATTTTTACACGCCCATCGGCTATGAAACCGTACCTGCACCTGATAACTTCTTCTACACCCATGCTTATACCATGCAATATGGTGAGCCCTTCACGCACACCGGCGTATTGGGCAATTACAACTTGGACAGCAATTGGGCATTGATGGGCGGCTTGCTGACCGGCAGCGCCACCGGCGGTTGGGATGGCGGCTGGGATAAGCAGTTGGGTAACTGGTCAGGTATCATGGGTGCCACGTACACTACCACCGACAAAGCGACTTCTTTGAACATCGCGGGTACTTATGGTGACACCTCAGAGACCAGCAAAGCCACATGGGCGTTATACAGCGTAGTCTTAAAGCATAACATCACCGAAAAAACCCATTTGGTGTTGCAGCATGACCACGGCTTTGCTGATAATGCAAATACAACGGTTCGCTCGGATGCTGAATGGTACGGTGTCAATTCACACCTTACTTATGATGTCAGTGACACATTGGTTGCCGGTGTCCGTGCCGAATGGTTCCGCGACCAAAATGGCCTGAGAGTGTGTGCGCCCGGACGTATTGGTGCCGCAACCGCCAACCATGGGGTTAATTATTCTGCCGATCCTGGTAGCAGTTATGCCGGCGATGGCACCAAGAATTATCTGGCGGGCTGTTCCCCAGCCACCTATTATGAATTTACCGCCGGTGTGACTTGGAAGCCTAAAGAATGGCTAAGACTACGTCCAAACGTACGTTATGACATTGTTGGCGACTCCCATGGTTACTCGCCGTTTGTTATCCGTGGCAATAGTTACTCTAGCAACGCCAGCACCCCCGGAAACAATATTGGCGACCAAATCACCTTCTCAACCGATATGACCATAACATTCTAAACATTAATTACCCGTTGCGCGGGACACGCCTTTAAGGCGCATGTTCCGCCGCTTCCAAAGCCCTAAGGCATTGGCTACCGCAATGCCATTAAAGCCACCTACCTGATCGAAGCGCACCCAAACCAAATGGGTTGCCGCCATCTTCTCCGCCTTGCTAAATACCGCGTATTTAGCAAGCGGCTGCCAACCATAATTTTTGCCATAACCTGAATCACCTTTAATTTGCCTGAGATAGTGGCAATTTTTCACTTCCGGCAATTGCGCCACCTGTGGTTTGGCGCAGCTTAATCCGGCCAAACCCAGCAAACACAAGGCCAATATCAGCAATTCCATGGGAATGCCGACAAGGCGTAAAGGTAATCGGCTGTCGCATGATGCGCCTCCAAAATATATGCGGATAGAGAGGGTGGGGGCTAAATTACATATAGTATCTGGTCGATATTAAATAATTAATTGCACCTATTTAAGACATGTTTCCATAAATCGAACCAAATGAGTGCGTTATGGCGGCCTATACTGGCATAACAAGCAGGCAATAAGCCCGATAATTACAGTTTAGTTTTGGCACACTCCGTGCTTTAAATAATCACGAATCGTTACTATACGCAAAGAG
>JACXTQ010000032.1 GCA_016919605.1 Methylovulum sp. | reverse complement strand
CACCAACGTTACGCAGTAACGCAGTTTTACTCCCGTTTGCCGCGCCGAGCACCGCAGGTTTTGTCGGGATCAGCCCGTAGGGGCGCGGCAAGGATGCCGCGCGTCGGTAAATGGGCAGGAAGCCCATTTTACCGATCCCCGACAAAATCGAGGAGCGCAGGATGAAGCGGCAACCGGGCCGCCTTTTCTTTGGACACTTTCTTTTGGCGGAGCAAAAGAAAGTGTCTCGCCTTCGGGTGCGAGAACCCGATTAAAAAATCGTCGCGGTAGCGACTCATCAAATCAGTGTATCACTTATTATCATGAGCTTTCCTTTTCGTATCCATATCCATTTAGGTGCGCATAAAACCGCCACCACCTTTATCCAAAACAACTTGGCCCGCCAACAGGCTTGGCTACGCGAACAACAAATCGCCTACATTCCTTTGGCGACCTTACGCCAACACTTCACCCCGTCCTTTTGGGCATTGACCCAGGCGCAAACCGCCGACCACGCGGCATTAATCGGACAACTCCGCGCTACCTTGTTAGCGGACATACACGCCTCAGGTTTTGACCCGGAACATACCCGCCTCTTGGTGTTGTCGGAAGAAAACCTGCTCGGCGCCTTAGGGGGCTTAACCTATAAAGGTGTGTTATACCCTGAGTTGGCGAAGCGGATGCAACTGCTGGCGCAGGTGTTTGCGGGTTGTGACGTGCAAGCATTTATGGCCATCCGCAATTACCGCGACTTTTATGCCTCCGCATACTCAGAAACCCTTAGGCAAGGCCATATCAAACCGTTGGAACGCTTTGTCGGTGGACTAGACTTGTCCGGCAACTCTTGGCTAACGGTGGTGGCGGCGGTGGAAGCTGCCCTAGGGCCGGTGGCGTTGTGGCCTTATGAACAGTTCCGCCACCACGCGCCTTTAATTCTTTGCAACTTGCTGCAAACCGAAGTGACACCGGACAGGATAGGCCAACAAACAGTTAGGCCATCGTTGACCCGAAAAGGCTTAGCCGTAGTAATGGCCAGCCGTGGCGGCCTGTCAACCAAGGAGATGAAAAAACTGGTCAACCTGCTGATAGACAAAATGGTGTTTGAGCAACCGGACGGGCGTATCGCTATGGCAGAAGGGGAGTTGGTTGAGCGGCTGGATGCGCAATACAAAACGGAACTTGAGGTATTAGCGGGGAAGTTTATGGCGGGGACAACCACTGTAGAAACGTTGAACGGCAACGTTTAGCCAGCTTTGGGCTGGACATCAACGTGCGTGCGGGTCTTTAGGCTTTAAGACGTTACACGGCAACGTCTCTACAGCGGCTATTATTCCAGGCACAGTTTTAAGCAAAAATCTCGGTAAGGAAATTTTTCATCGACTGCCAAGAACGCCGCTCGGCGGTGGGTTGGTAGATCATGCCGAATGCCGGATTGTTGGCGGCGGGGTTGGTGAAGGCGTGGACGGTGTGCCCGTAGGCGTGGACTTGCCAGTCCGCCCCGGCTTCGGTCATTTCCTGCTCGAAGGCGTTGACTTGCGCAACTGGGGCCATCGGGTCATCATGGCCGTGCAAGGCCAGCACTTTGGCTTTTATCGGTAGTTTTTCCAACGTGTCCGGCGCACCCAGCAGGCCGTGGAAACTGACGACACCTTTAATGTCCGCGCCGCTGCGGGCCAAATCCAATACGCACAGGCCGCCGAAGCAAAAGCCTATGGCGGCGATATTGCTGTCATCAACCCAAGGCAGGAGCCTGACGGCGGCCAAGGCGGCGCTGATGCGCCGTTGCAACATCGCCCTATCGGCTATAAACGGCTGCATCAGGCGCTCATTTTCTTTGGGGCTGGCACCGACCATACCGCCACCGTACATGTCCAAGGCAAAGCCGACATAGCCCAGTTCCGCCAGTTGTTCGGCTTTGCCTTGGACAAAACCATCACGCCCCGCCCAGGTGTGGCTGATTAAAACCGCCGGACGGCGGCCTTGGAGGCTATCGTCAAAAGCAAAAAAACCTTCTAAGACGACATCGCCATCTAGGTAATTGACAGTGTTGGTGATAATGGCCATGTTCTATCCCTTATGTATTATGAGTTGTTTTTACAATCGTCCGTCAGCTTTTAAGGCGTTTAACAGCCCTTCGGAAGCGGCTTCGACCAAATCCAGCACCCGCTCAAAGCCGTAGCTGCCGCCATAATAAGGGTCGGGGACTTCGCGCACGTTCAGGTGCGGGGCATAGTCAAGAAACAGGCGCACTTTGTGTTTATGGTCATCGGGGCAAGCTTCGATGAGGATTGAATAATTATCTTCGTCCATTGCCAGGATGTGGTCAAAATCTTCAAAATCGCCACGGGTGAATTTTCTGGCACGTAATTTTGCCAGTTCCACGCCCCGGTTCCGTGCGGCTTTTTGGGCGCGTAAATCCGGCGCATCACCGACATGGTAGGCATGGGTACCCGCCGAATCGACCTGAAAACGCTCGGCCAGATAGCGGTCTTCAATGAGTTTGGCAAAAACGCCTTCTGCTGTCGGTGAGCGGCAGATATTGCCCATACAGACAAACAACACCTTGATTTTTTGCATAGTTTAACCTTTAAGCTGGTTTAAATTATATAAGTTGGTGAGAGGGGGTAGACTACGATGCCCGGACAAAATAAGTTTTTTCGTTCCCTCCACAGTATGAAAGCGGATGCGCCTTTCAGAAACGGAGGGTGGCTTATAATTCATTCTCAGAAATCCCGGCGACTTTCATGAAATGTTTCAACAAGCCAGCTTTTAAATCTTCATTGCCATGTATAGGCAGGGAAATTCTGGCAGGGTTGTCGGTTTTCATATAAACGCGGTGACTGCCATTGATCCTAACGAGAATCCAGCCTTTACCTTCAAGAATTCTGGCAAATTTTTTTCCAGAGATAGATTTCAAACAGCTATCTCCAGCACTTTGTCATTGCCCGAAATGGCGAAGTCTGCTATGTCTACGGTAAGACAGGCTTCCACCGCTTCATACAAGTTCGCCAGCAATTCTTCGAAGTCATCACCTTGGGTAGCACATCCCAAGATAGCCGGAACTTCTGCCCAATATCCGCCTTCTTCGGCTTCATGAATGATCACTTTTAATTTCATAACTTAATAATCCTATTAGTTTACAAGGCAAGGGGAGAGTTTCCCATCTGCCCCACGTGAGTATCAACTCGCCGTACCCACGCGGTTCCCAGCCAGCTTAAACCTCGTCCAATTCTTCCGCCAATTTGGCGTTTTTGCCATAGTTTGGGGCGATGCTGATTAACAGAGTCGCTAAGGTGGCTAGGTACGGTACGGCTTGCACGGCCAGGATGGAAATCCATAACCTGCCGCTCAGGTTGTCAAAATGTTCCAACGAAGCCATTGCCACCATCGCCACGGCCAACAGCACCAGCAAGGAGACTTCTTGCCGGATGGTCATGAGTCCTGCAAACAGCGGGCCTTGTTTTTCGTACTTGGGGGTACGCATAAACGGCTTGCCGGAGGTGAGCATCCCTTGCCAGGTGCCACGGGCCACGGTGTGGGTCAACGACAGGCCGGACAAGGCCGCGCCCAAAGATTGCCAGAACGAACACGGGACACGCGCCTGATACAGCCACAGGCCGCGCAAGACCTTAAAGGTGAACAGGCCGATGGTGGGCAGCAAGAAGGCGTTGATCGGCAATTCGCTGTGGATAGGGTCGTAGACGATGATGGCGGTCAACAGCAAGCTGGTGACGGTGAACACCAAGGCCAGCGCGTCCGAGAACCACGGCAACCAACCGGCGACAAAATAATAGCGTTGCGCCGAGGTGAGCGGTGATTTTGCCGTCGGCAAGAAACTGCGCCAATGGGCTTTGATGATCTGCATTGCGCCGTACACCCAGCGGAAACGTTGGGTCATGTAGCCAGAGAAGGTGTCCGGCATCAGGCCGCGTCCGAACGAATCTTTGACATAAACCGAATCATAACCGGCCTCATACAGGCGCAAGCCCAGCTCGCTGTCTTCACAGATACACCATTCCGACCATTTGCCGACTTCCAGCAACGCCGATTTTCTAATCATGGTCATCGTGCCATGTTGGATAATGGCGTTGTATTCGTTGCGTTGCACCATGCCGATGTTGAAAAATCCGGCATACTCCCAGTAACAAATGTCCTTGAAGGTGCTTTGGTGGCGGTCGCGGTAATCTTGTGGCGATTGCACAAAACCGACATTTTCGTTATCAAAATACGGCACCATGCAGTTCAGCCAATCCGGCGAGAGGATATAATCGCTGTCAATGACGGCGATGATCTCGGCATCGGCGGCGGTTTGCTCCAGCGCGTGGTTGATCGCGCCCGCCTTAAAGCCCGGCCAGTTTTCCAAGTGGAAAAAGCGGAACATCGGCCCTAAGCGTTCGCAGTCATCACGCACCGGCTCCCACACGGCAGCGTCTTTGGTGTTGTTGTCCATCACCAGCACTTCCATGTTAGGGTAATCGACTTTCGCCAACGCTTCCAAAGTCTTGCGCACCATCAGCGGCGGCTCGTTATGGATGGGCAAATGCAGGGAGACTTTCGGGTATTTGAACTCAGGAGATGGGGCGAGCGGTTGGAAAGTACGCGCGGTTTTGCGGTGCCAAATCACTTCGGCTATTTCCAGCGACTCAATCAGTAAGATAATCGCCGCCAGCACCTGCATTAAAATCAACACCACCCAAAAAATAATGGTCAACGGCGTTTGGTATTGCTGTGCGCCTATCGATAGCGACCAGAAAATGGTCGATACCGCCAAGTTGGTGATGAGGCCAAAAAACACCATGCCCGGCAGTTTCAGGCTGCGGCGGGTGAACAGGAACAAGGCCATCAAGGCCACGCTTAATAACGCCGCGCCCGCCGCCCAGTTGCTCCAGCTTGGTAAAGTCAAGACATCCCCGTCCATTGGGTATTTAGCTTGTCGGTCGGCGTTAAAAATGCCCCAATAGGCCCCGGCGGAACCTTCGATGGATTGTTTCCACGGTTGGTCAAAGGCCTCGACCACATAATAAGTGATGTGTTCCTTGTCGGCACGGTTTAAAAATTCGCGCAGCACTTTGGCTTGGTTGGACACCGAGGCGGTGGCATGGCGGGCAGGTTGCCCATCGGAAGGCCAGCCTAATTCGGTGATAATCACCGGCTTGTCAGGATAAGCGGCTTTTACTTGCTGATAGCGGTCAAAAATATAATCCACCGCATCTTCGGCGGCAATGCCTTCCCAGTAGGGCAGGATATGCACGGCGATAAAATCGACTTCGGCGGCCAGTTTGGGGTGCTTTAGCCATTCCGCCCAGGTTTCCGAGGTGCTGACAGGTCGCCAGTTGCGCTTTTTGACCTCGCGGATGTATTCAATCAGCGCATCTTCAGGAATGTCATTGCGCAACATCACTTCGTTGCCGACCATCACGCGGATGATTTTCGGGTTGTCTTGGCGGCTGACATTGATCAGCGTCTCCAACTCCTGAC
Source organism: Methylovulum sp. (assembly GCA_016919605.1). Taxonomy (GTDB): domain Bacteria; phylum Pseudomonadota; class Gammaproteobacteria; order Methylococcales; family Methylomonadaceae; genus Methylovulum. The sequence continues at coordinate 142 of JACXTQ010000032.1, read as the reverse complement.
GGTTTTTTTCCAAATTACCGTCTATCCACGCCCCCATCGTCACATTAAGGTTATGCTTGGCGGCAATGTCGGGGATTTTGTTTTGGCCGCGCAACATACTGTAAGTACGGATGGCGTGGACTTTATTTTCCAGCAAGGCCAT
>JACXTQ010000238.1 GCA_016919605.1 Methylovulum sp. | reverse complement strand
TGGGTATTTAACTATTTCAAGCCATACACCAAAAAACGAACATCATTAAGTTTTGGCTCATATCCGGCTTTATCCCTTGCGGACGCACGGAGCAAACGAAATGCCGCCAAAGAGTTACTTGCAAAAGACATTGACCCACAAGAACACCGTGATGAATCCAATCGCCTAAATGATATAGCCCTCAACAATACGCTTGAACATATTGCTGAAAAATGGCTTGCCGTTAAAAAATCAACAGTTTCAGAAGATCATTCATTAGACACATGGCGATCACTTGAGCTACATATTTTTCCTAATATAGGTAAAGTACCCATTCATAAGATCACCGCAATTAAAACGATAGAAGTCATTGAACCGATTGCCGCTAAAGGCAGTTTAGAAACCGTAAAGCGTTTATGCCAACGGCTTAATGAAATAATGGTTTACGCAGTCAATACAGGCATTATTCCAAACAATCCATTAACAGGGATAAGCAAAGCATTTCAACTGCCCGTCAAACAGCACTTGCCTACCCTTAAGCCGGAGCAATTGCCCGTGTTAATGACCACGCTAACCCACGCCAGCATTAAGTTGACCACCCGATGCCTTATCGAGTGGCAATTGCATACAATGGTTAGGCCAAGTGAAGCGGCGGGGACTCGCTGGGATGAAATTGATTTTGACAAGGGCCTTTGGGATATACCTATGGAACGCATGAAACAGAAGAAACCGCATACCGTGCCATTAACCCCCCAATGTATGGAATTGCTTAAGGTCATGAAACCGATAAGCTCCCGTAGTGAGTTTGTTTTTCCTTCGGACAGAAATCACAAGACGCATACCCACCCCCAAACGGCTAACATGGCGTTAAAACGCATGGGGTTTGATAAACAATTAGTCGCGCACGGCTTAAGGTCATTAGCCAGTACCGTACTTAATGAGCAAGGGTTTGATGCCGATGTGATAGAAGCGGCCTTAGCGCACACTGGCAAGAACGAAGTACGCAATGCTTACAATAGAGCCAATTACCTTGAACGCAGAAAGCCGCTGATGAGCTGGTGGAGTGATTATATAGATCAGGCCGCAACGGGCAACATGAGCTTGGCGGGTAAAAAAGCCCTTAAGATAGTTAGTCATGGTTAAACCCCATTTTGTAAGTTTTGGTTAGCCATCGCCTTAATAACGGCTCTGGCAATATCATCAGCGTTTTGGCTGTTGGACGTGCGGGGCATGTTTAATTGCCGTAATATCTCCCCTTGCCGATGCTGTTGCACCTCGCCATAGCTGTACAAAGTCGTCAAAACATCCTCATGGCCTAAGTTTTGGCTCCAAGACTTAAATTCTTCGGGCGACTGGCAAAGCTGTTGCCCAAGCGTCACTAAAGTTTTGCGGAAACTATGCGGGTTAAAATAAGGCAAATCCACCGCTTCAAACGCTTCACGAAAAATTGCCCGTATGGGCGAAGCGGTACTCCAATGTTCCGGCTTGAAACCCGATGCCTTAAAAATCCTGTCTTCACCGTTAACCACATTGGTTTTGGGAAACAAAGGGTCATCATTCCCCCACAGCAATTCATCCTTGAGGTAACGCACCCAATCACAAACAATTTGCTGGACATGCTCCCCGACAGGGAAGAAAAAAGTCGTAAACGTCTTACTAAACTTTGTGTTTACCTCCCTTGCGTCCTGAAAGACGCTACCGCCCACCAGATCAACATGCTTTAACTTCATGGACGCTATGGCACTGTCCCTAGCCCCCGTTAGCAAAGTAAAAGCCATCAGGCTACGGTTTCGCTGCTCGATGGCCGAATGATGGGGCATAGTCTCTATGACATGCCGGATTTGCTCCAATGTCGGCACAGCCGTTTCCCGCCGCGCCGTGGCAATACGCACCTCTTTTTCTGACAAATTAAAATATTCGGTGTCAGTGTAATTGATGCGGGATTTATACCCTGGCTGCATGGCCAACCATTGAAAAAAGGCTTTCAATTGCCCCAAGGTCGAATGCAACGTGGCCTTGCTTAATTTTTCCCCCGTTTGCTGGTTGCTTTGTTTGGCAAGATGGTTTTTAAAGCCCACCGCCTGTTCAAAATGAAAAGCCTTAAAATCACGGTATTTGGTGTAAGCTTCAAAGCGGCTTACCGCCTTGGCGACCGCGTCAACGGAACTCTCGTTTTGTCGCTTGGCTTCCTTAAGAAATATGAAATATTTGCGCTTGATCCGCTCATTATCTGCATTGTGTTTGGTCATGGTTTTAGCCCGCTATGTAAAGTCACTGTTTAAGAGGGGTTTGTCACTCTCGTTTATGTGTTTCAGTGCCTTCGGAAAACTGATGTCCAATTGGCCTTCAATTCCCGCCAATTGGGCAACGTTAAAGTATTTGTTGATGATGCCGTTACAAGCCGGACACAGGCCAATTAAACGCCCTGTCACGCCATTGATAGGCTCATAATCAACCATATTTGCAGCGGGCAATTGTGGCGACCGACAGCGGACGCAATACATCTCAAAGGGACGGCATTTGCGTTTTTTGACCGTCCTTTTCGATTGGAGGTATTGCCTTAAATTCGTACCCAGAATTAACATCGGCCTTTTCTCGTCATTGGTTGCCAAGCCGTCTTTGACCCATGAACGCACCGTGTTTTTATGGATGGAAAACAGGTTAGCCACTTCTTCCACCGTATAGTTACGATGGATTTTTGCCAGATTGGGGTTAGGACGTTTCGCCATCACTTCGCACCACGGCTAACTTCCACTTTTTGCGCCAACCACGCATTAACCTCAAATTCCAACCAGCCAACCGCCCGCCCTCCCAAAGAAATGGGCGCGGGAAATTCATTTTTGGACATTCGTAAATAAAGGGTGCTACGGGATAACCCTGTTAATTCCTTAACGGCGGGAAGCCTTAAAATTTTATGCGACATATTGGAACCTCTTAAACGGTTAATGGAAACGATTGAGAGGTAGCTTATCTGTGCGATTTGGGCGAAAAAACTCACGCCATCGCCCAATGGACGGCTTATAAGGCATAGAAAAACAAAGCCTTATAGACCATGCTAAGGCTTGTTTATGGTGGAAATGGTGTGTTGGCAGGGGGAGAATGACAGAAGGCGGCAAATATAACTGATAATACAACCGCTTATGAAGGGGTGTTTTGGGCGAAAAAATTCCGCCCAACTTTCTTACTTAACCATGTTTTTTCGGATAGTTTCGGCGTTCTTGCCTTTGGCAATGTCCATTTTAGAGATTTTAGCGGCGAACCAAGTATTGGAATTATTGGGATGCTTTTTCTTAAGCCTTAAATACTCGTCCTGCCAATCCTGATACATGGCTAGGGTATTAAGCTTGCTGGCTTCACGCTTAGTGGTTGATGGGGTATATTTTTTGCCTGTACTTAACGGCTCGGTATTGAGAAAAAAATCAATGCGACTTTGGTCAATAACCAATTGCTGGCCGTCAAAATATAAAAGCTCGTCAATCGGTAAGGTATGCTGGTTTATTTCAAGCGACAAACCGGAGCTGTTCAACGTAACCCACCGCCGCTCTTTTGCGGTTTTCAGCATACCTAACTTAATGACAGGCTGATTCGCGGTAAAAACAATCTTATCGCTTAAGCCCAATAAATCGGCAATAACCTGGGCCAATTGTTTCACGCTCGCTTGCCATTGCTGTAACCGAACCAAAGGGATTGTTACCCGCCCCATTTGGCTTTGCATATCCGCGTCATCACAGACAATAAAGGCACGGGTTAAAGCGGGGTCAGCATGGGCATGGGCAATAACATCCATGAAACAATGGTTATCACAGGCATGGCACTCGATAGATTGCGCGGCGGATGCACGGACAAGCAAACCCAGTTGTAAAAACGTCTCCAACACACCCTCAGGCCAATGCTGAACCGTATCCCAACCAACCATAACAGGCTTGTTTTCAGCCCGTAGATGCCCAATCAGCCCCACCAAAACATCATTGAACGTCATATCAGGGAACGGGCGTTAAGGTTGAGGTTCAATCCCCGATTTTTCCAACATTTTACGGATTATCAGATCATCGCCATCATAACCCAACGCACAAGAGTTGGGGTAAGTGATGTTAAAGGTTCGGGTCTTGGCGCGTTTGCCGGATTTTGCCTCAAAAATCACTTTGACACGGGTTTGGGTGATAAAATAATCGGGCGGTTTCAGCGTATCCAATAAAGTGTAAACCGCTTGGGGATTGTTTTTGGTATCCGCCTCTAAGATAATCCGCCGCTTTGAACCGTGTTTTAACGTCAGCCTTAATTGCGTCACCATAATTTGTTCAATGCCGGATTCAGGCTCAATCTGAAACCTAAACTCAGCATCGGCCAAAGGGTCTAAATCATAGACGCGCTTATCAATCGTGCCGTCTTTCAGGGTCTCCAAATGCAGGATATTTTTGGCAAATAGCTTTTGCAATTCCGGTACGGCCTTGGTATTTTTAGGCGCGTAAATGTCCAGCGAACCTTCCGATTCGCAATAAACAAAAATAATCTCAAAGGCGGGGTGTCTGGCGCGGTTTTTTAACGTATTGCTCTCCCATTCAATGGCGGACAAACCAAAGTCCTCAGGGTAAGCAAAAAAATACTCTTTATTATGGCGGCGATACGGCTCCACCTTACAATTCCTGCCACGGCCTTCGCTCTTATGGAAAAATGTGCTGATTGAATCCGCAAGGGCTTGGATGGCATTGTCCCCAACATCAGGCGGCACGGGCGGAAAGTCATTGCGTTTTTTCCAAAATGAGCTACTGACATTATCGGCATGAAGAAACATAACAGCCCCCTGCCAATAACGGTTCTTTTCCAGAAACGCCCACATGACTTTGGCATGAAGCCCGTCAATAGCGGCAATCGACTCCACAAAATCAATGTCCCCATGAAAAACCGACTCGTCAATCAAAGCCGCCACGCCGCCATCATTCGCCATAGCATGAATGTCCTGAAATTCGGCCTCAACAGCGGCTTGCGCCGCTTCGGGCAAGCCCGTAAAGGCCACAAAAAGGCGATCCACCCGCTTTTCCTGTAAGGCACTAAAATCAACGCCCAAACTGATGCCTTTTGCCTCAAAATAACCCGCCAATTGACCATTGGGGACATGTCTGAAAAACTGTTTATGGGAATATTGACCAGCCAAGCATTACCTCCAAATAACCACAGGAAAAAACCTAACCTTATTATGCCGTATGTTGCCGTGAGTGCTAGGAATATTTGCCATAAAGCCAATAATGCTTTCCAAGTATCCTTGCCAAATAAACCCATAGTTTTCCAAAGGGAGCCGTCTCTTGTATAGTGTCACTATTTTTAAACAAAGATAAGGCCAATAGGGATAGCGGTATGGATAAGAAACAATTCAGTGAACGGGACATTTGCACAAAATACATCACACCAGCTATTGAAAAAGCGGGGTGGGATATACAAACACAGGTAAGGGAAGAATTATCTTTTACCCAAGGCAGGGTAACTGTGCGCGGTAGACTGCATTCCCGTGGCAAGCAACGGCGCGTTGATTATTTGTTGTCCTATAAAAAAAACCACCCCATTGCGATTATTGAAGTCAAAAAGAATAAATTTAAACGCGGTCAGGGTATGCAACAGGCGTTGGCCTATGCCGAAAGCCTGGATGTCCCTTTTGTGTTTAGCAGTAATGGTGATGGTTTTTTATTTCACGACAATACAGGCTTATCAGATAAAATCGAAACAGAATTAAGCTTAAGTGAATTTCCAAGCCCTGAAACACTATGGCAGCGTTACTGCGATTGGAAAAACATAACTGCCAGTGACAAAGAACTGATTACCTACCCATATTATCAAGACAGTAGCAACCGCTCCCCCCGCTACTACCAAATCAACGCCATCAATCGCACTATCGAAGCCGTTAGCAAAGGCCAACAGCGTATCTTATTGGTCATGGCCACAGGCACAGGCAAAACCTACACGGCCTTTCAAATCATTTGGCGGTTATGGAAATCTGGACAAAAAAAACGCATTTTGTTCTTAGCCGACCGTAATATCTTGGTTGACCAAACCAAGAACAATGACTTTAGACCCTTTGGTCAAGCCATGACAAAAATCAGCAATCGGCAAATTAACAAATCATTTGAAATTTACCTATCACTGTACCAAGCCGTAACAGGCAATGATGAAGAAAAAAATATCTACAAACAATTTTCGCCCACATTCTTTGACCTGGTGATTATTGATGAATGCCACCGTGGCAGTGCCAAAGAAGATTCAGCGTGGCGGGCAATTTTAGAATATTTCAACGGCGCAACCCATATCGGCTTAACGGCCACCCCCAAAGAAACCAAAGACGTAAGCAACATCAACTATTTTGGCGAACCGATTTATACCTACAGCTTAAAGCAAGGCATTGAGGATGGATTTTTAGCCCCCTATAAAGTTATCCGTATTGATTTTGATGTAGACCGAAACGGCTGGAAACCCAAACAGGGGCAAAAAGACAAATACGGGCAATTGATTGAAGACCGTATTTATAACCGGAAAGACATTGATAAAAACATCATTTTCGATGAACGCACCCGTTTGGTCGCCTGGAAAATCACCGAATATTTACAACAAACAGGCGAATTTCAAAAGACCATTGTTTTCTGTGATGACATAGAACATGCCGAACGGATGCGCCAAACGCTGGTCAACCTCAATCCAGAACGTGCCAAAGAAAACCGTAGATACATCATGCGCATTACCGGAGATGATAAAGACGGCAAAGCCGAACTGGATAACTTTATCGACCCCGAATCCACTTACCCCGTTATTGCCGTCACCAGCAAATTAATGTCCACAGGCGTTGATGCCAAAACCTGTAAATTAATCGTGTTAGACCAAAACATCCAATCCATGACCGAATTTAAACAAATCATAGGCCGTGGCACACGCATTGATGAAAGCTATAATAAGCTCTGGTTCACCATCATGGATTTTAAAAATGCGACTAAATTGTTTTCTGATCCGGCATTTGACGGCGATCCGGTGCAAATTTATGAACCCAAACACAATGAACCTATTGACCCGCCAGAGCCGCCGCAACCCGATCCTGAACCCAATGGAGAAGAAGACGGAGAGGACGAAGGCACAGGCATTGTGATTGACCCGCCACTTCCCCCACCTAAAAAACCTAAAATTCATCTTGGCACTGAGGAAAAAGTCGGGATTGCCGACATTCGCGTTACCATAACGGGTGCGGACGGCAAACCCATAACCGAATCGCTCACCGATTACACGCGCCAGTGTGTCAACCAACAGTTTAGGACGCTCAATGATTTTTTACGGCGGTGGACAGAAGCGGACAAAAAACAGGCCATCATTCAAGAATTGGCGGCACAAGGCGTGTTTTGGCAAGAATTACAGCAAACCGTTAGCCATAAACTAGGCTACGAACTTGATCCCTTTGACCTGATTTGCCATATTGTCTTCGACCAGCCGCCCTTATCGCGTAGGGAACGCGCCAGCAATGTCAGAAAACGCAATTATTTCAACCAATACCAAGGCGCGGCCAAGCAAGTCCTAGAAGCCCTGCTCGACAAATACGCCGACATAGGCATAGAAGAAATTGAAAAAACCGAAATCATCACCCAAATGCCATTTTCAAACATAGGGACAGCGGTAGAATTAATCACCGCTTTTGGCGGCAAAGCCAACTACTTAAAAGCCGTCAAAGCCCTAGAAGATGAACTTTATACCCTGCAAAAATTAGCCTAACTTTTTTCATTAACCACAAGAAATCATGAGTATTAGCAACACAGTCAAATCCATTCAAGACATTATGCGTAAAGATACGGGCGTTGATGGTGATGCCCAACGCATAGGCCAGCTGGTCTGGATGCTATTTTTAAAAGTCTTTGACGACAAAGAACAAGAATGGGAAATGCTGAAAGACAACTACCAATCACCGCTTCCAGAAAACCTACGCTGGCGCGTATGGGCAGCCAATCCCGAAGATTTAACGGGCGACAAGCTAAAAAACTTTATCGACAATGAATTGTTCCCCACCTTAAAAGACCTAAAAACCCAAGCGGATGACAGCGCAAAATACGTCATTGGCAGCCTGTTTGAAGATGCCTACAACTACATGAAATCAGGGCAGCTAATCCGCGAAGTCATCAACAAAATTCAAGAAGGTATCGACTTTAACAAAACCAAAGAACGCCACCTGTTTGGCGATATGTACGAACAAATTTTAAAAGGCTTACAAAGCGCGGGTAATGCGGGCGAATTTTACACCCCCCGTGCCGTCACTGAATTTATCGTAAACCGCATTGATCCCCAATTAAATGAAAAAGTCCTTGATCCCGCATGTGGCACAGGCGGTTTTTTAACCTGCACCATTGAGCATAAGCGCAAGCATTACGCCAACAGCACCGAAGCCGAACAAACGCTACAAAACAGCATCTACGGCATAGAAAAAAAGCCCCTGCCGCATTTGCTTGCCACCACCAATATGTTTCTGCATGGCATAGAAATACCCGTGCAGATACGCCATGACAACACCCTCGCTAAAGCGTTAATCGCCTGGACACCCGAAGAACGCGTGGATGTGATTATCACCAATCCGCCATTTGGTGGCATGGAAGAAAACGGCATTGAAAGCAACTTCCCTAAAGAATTTCAAACCCGCGAAACCGCTGATTTGTTCATGGTGTTAATCATTCGCTTGCTTAAAGACAATGGCCGCGCCGCCGTGGTGTTGCCCGATGGTTTCCTTTTTGGCGAAGGCATGAAAACCCGCCTCAAAGAAAAGCTACTCACCGAATGCAACCTACATACCATCGTGCGCTTGCCCAATGGCGTGTTCAACCCCTACACAGGCATAAAAACCAACCTGTTATTTTTTACCAAAGGCACACCCACCCAAACTATCTGGTTTTATGAACACCCTTACCCCGATGGCGTAAAAAGTTACAACAAAACCAAACCCATGCGCTTTGCTGAATTTCAGCCGGAAATAGACTGGTGGGGCAACGAAGCCGATGGCTTTAGTACGCGGCTAGAAAATGAGCAAGCGTGGCAAGTCGATTTTGCCGCATTAAAAGCCGATGCCGAAAACCGCGCCAACCCGCACCTACAGCAAGCGGAACAACTGAAACAACAGGCCAGCGCGTTAAATAACCAGATCAAAAATCTAGCCAATGATACGCCCGATAAAGAAATCAACACCTTAAAACAGCAACTCGACACCCTCAACCAGCAAGCCAAAGAACAACAGCAAGCGGGTGAAGCCATTTACAACGCCATTTTTAACCTGGATTGCAAAAACCCGCACAAAACAGAAGAACTTAGCCATGACCCAGCCGTATTGTTAAAACAATATGCCCTGCAACAAAAAGAGATTGACGGCTTGCGGCAACAATTAAAAACAATACTGGACGTGGCTTTGTCTTCACCCGTACAAACAAACCATGAATAAGTTAATAACCAATCAGTTAGAAATATGGACAACCGCGCCCAAGGGCATTAAAAAATTGCGCGAGTTGATTTTAGAACTGGCCGTGCGTGGCTTATTAGTACCGCAAGAGCCTAATGACGAACCCGCCAGCGAGTTATTAAAGAAAATCGTCATCAAACAAGAAAAACTAATTAAAGAGAATGGGCTTAAAACTAAGGCAAACGCACATATTAACACTAAAGAAGAATTTTTAGGAAGACCGTTAAATTGGGAATATTGCCGTTTAGGAAATTTAGCTAAATTTATTGATTATCGGGGACAAACACCCGAAAAAGTTGAATCAGGCATTCCATTAATTACCGCAAAAAATGTTCGTTATGGCTTTATTTCAAGAACTCCTCACGAATATATCCGTGAATCAGATTATGACTTGTGGATGACAAGAGGTTTTCCTAAAATTAACGATATTTTATTTACTACAGAAGCACCTTTAGGAAATGTTGCTATTGTTAGTATTAAAGGGAAATTCGCCCTTGCTCAAAGAGTGATCTGTTTTCAATTGCACGAACCCGATATTGCTCAGTTTTTAAGAATATTAATTATGTCTGCCCATTTTCAAAAGCAACTTCACGAAAAAGCTACAGGAATGACAGCGACAGGAATTAAAGCATCTAAATTAAAAGAACTGCCTATTCCACTTCCACCACTCCCCGAACAACACCGCATTGTCGCCAAAGTCGATGAATTAATGAACCTTTGCGACCAATTAGAACACAAACTAAGCGATAGCCAGCAAAGCCACCGACAGCTTGTGAGCTGTTTATTAGGCACATTGACCGAAACCACCGATCCGCAAGCCTTTCAAACAGCGTGGTCACTGATTGCGGCAAATTTTGACAGTCTTTTCACCACAGAAAACAGTATCGAACAGTTAAAACAAACCATCCTGCAATTAGCCGTCATGGGCAAGTTAGTCCCACAAAAACCCAACGATGAACCCGCCAGCGAGTTATTAAAGAAAATCGCCACCGAAAAAGCGCGGTTAATCACCGAAGGCAAAATTAAAAAACAAAACCCATTGCCGAAAATCAGCGAACAGGAAAAGCCTTTTGTTTTGCCTGATAGTTGGGAGTGGGCAAGAATAGGAACTGTTTTCAATGGCGGCTCTGGAACTACTCCCTTGCGTTCCCAAATTCATTATTTTATAAACGGAACGGAGAATTGGTTTAAAACTACAGATTTAAATCTTTCTATTGTGATGAATGGGGAGGAGAAAATTACAAAAAAAGCTATAACAGAATGTAACTTAACATGTTATCCAAAAAATACTATTTGTATTGCTATGTATGGAGGTCGAGGAACAATTGGAAAATCAGGGATATTAGGTGTTCCCTCAACGATTAACCAGTCAGTTTTTGCTTTACCGCCAATAGATAACTTCAATCCTCATTTTTTACACTTATATGTAAAATCTATTCGCTATTTGTGGATGAACTTTGCCGCAGGATTAAGAAAAGACCCAAACATAAATGGCTTGATTATTAAAAAAATGTTGTTACCAATCCCCCCGCTTCCCGAACAACACCGCATAGTCGCCAAAGTCGATGAACTAATGAGCCTGTGCGAACAACTGAAAACCAAACTAGCCACCACGCAAACGCTGCAACAACAACTGGCCGAAACCCTAGTACAGCAAGCGGTTGCATAAGCACAAACCCTATTAATCAACCTTAAGGCAATGAAAACAACCGTAAAAAACCTGAAAAAAGTATTAGAAAACGCTTTGCTCAATAACGACAAAATGGCGTATGGCTTATATGAATATGAGCTAGAAGAGTTATTGGACGAATTATTAGCATCCCTGCTTGAAGATAAGGATGACTTCCTTTTTGTAGTCACCACGCATAAAAATGACATGACGGGCAAACAGGACGCGGCAATGGTTTTGATTGAGCCATCAGGTAAAGTCCATATCAATGAACTGGCAAGGGACAAGCTAAAAGAAGAATGGCTTCATACTTATGAAGCCAATATAAAAAAACTTATCCCTGTCTTTGCCAAACAATTATATGACGGTGATCTTCCAATCAATGGCGTTAAATATGGCTTACATGCTTAAGTTACATTGGACGTAACAGGCGGCTTTTCGACACCTAATTTCAGAAGGCGATAAAAAAGGGTTAGCTCGAACTTTTCATGTGCTGGCTGAATGAATAGCCATAAATCGAGTTATGGCTTTATAGTACAATTGCCTCAGATTAAGCAAGTTTGAGCATGTAGCGGGTTCATTGCTTTTTCTGAAAATTAAGGCTGGCAAGCGTGTGACATTTTGCTTTAGTAACACTCATAGTAACACTAAATTGATTTATGTGATGGAGTTACTATAAAAAACAACAGGATAAACTGTTAATTAAGTTCCCGCCGCCCCACCATAACATATTTATTTATATATGTTTTTATATAAATCCAATTCATTTGCAAAGCAAATTTGCGGTGAATTTGCGGTATATCCGTTTAAAATGCCGCTAAAAACACAAAAACCCGCAAGCCATCGGCTTGGCGGGTTTTTTTTATTGTCCAATAAAGCAAGCTTATGCTTAGCTTGCCGAAATGGCAAAGCAAGAACACACCACCTTGGCAAACAGGCTCTTGACCGAATGCCTTGAGGATTAGCAGGATGCAAGGCTTGCCGAGCAAGCACTAGCGGTGAACGGTGGAGCGATGTACCTTGTCAGGAACCAATTTTTCTAAATCGCCTATGCGGCGGTGAACAGGGATAAGCCTTGGCGGTATCATTCCAATCATTTCTAAATCGCCTATGCGGCGGTGAACGCTTGGTCGGCGCGGGTCTCGCCTTGGCTTTTTTTCTAAATCGCCTATGCGGCGGTGAACGGTTTCCCACTCAATAACAGTGTTGCTGTCGCTTTTCTAAATCGCCTATGCGGCGGTGAACCTAATGACGGCTTTTGGCCAGATTTGTCGGTCTTTCTAAATCGCCTATGCGGCGGTGAACACGCAACTAACCCCCGGCCAACTCCTAGCCAGTTTCTAAATCGCCTATGCGGCGGTGAACCTGGCCTTATTCAGACCAGAGCCTTGAGTATACAAGGGTTACGGGGGATTTGGCAATAAAATACAATGTTTTTTCATGCCCCAGCAACCCATTGATTAGGTTAGGTTAATTTTTAAGCCGAAAATTATTCCTATTTTTTCTTTTAAGGCGATTTTTTGTCAAAAATAGGGCAGCCCTCCCGTTAGGGTCAGACCCCAGCTATTGGCGCGTAACGGTTGTTCCGGCTTATCGGTGGTAATGATTTCCGTCACCGGAAACGTGACCCTATCTCCTTCCGGCCTGGGGATGCTCAGGTAAATGTAAGGCGCGTTGCGGTGCTTGGGCGGTTGCTGTGGGGCTTGCGGTTTTTCCGTTTGATCCGATGCTTTTTTTTCTAAAAAAGTATGATGGCGTTTTTGATAACTGCCGCTGCTGGTTTTTTCTTGGCGCAGATAACGCCGATAGCAGACCCATTGTCCGGTTGTCGGGGCGGTTAAGATTTTGCCGGGGTCGGCGCGGCCTTCCAACATCAGGCTGTGCATAAGCTTATGGGCGTTGAGCATGGATAGCAAGATGTCAGGGCCAAACACCCGCAAGATAGGGCCGGTAGTGCCGCCGCTCAGGCGTTGGTGGGCGGACGAAGTGGGCGCTTGCCAGCGCGGAAAGGCAATCGCTAAGGGATAACCCTCTTCGGCGTTGCCGTGGGCGCGGTTGATGCCGTGCAGCACCGCCAGCAAGCGGGCGGTGGCATCGCTGATGCCGTCAGGGTCGTCCCCTTGGAACAGGAGGATGTCGGTATAGTACATCATTCGTCGGCTTCCGCTTTGGCGGTTTTGGCCTTTTTGCCTTCGCCGCCCAACACGCCGCCGCGCACAATCACCGACATAAAAAAGTAATCGTCAGGGGTCAGTTGCGGGTCTTGTTGCAGGCGGGCGAGTTCTTTGTCGAGCTTGCCGATGATGTCGTAGAAATGGCGGTTTTTTTTGCTTTTGTTGTCGCGGTAAACCATGCTTTCGGTGGTGACGACCCCGTAAGGTTCGGCGGCGATGGCGCGGTTGTCGCCTAAACTTTCATCATACCAAGTGTCTATAGTACGGATGGCGTTGCCGACTTTTTGCTCGTGCAGAATGGCTTGGTACTGGTCGGCGCTGATGCGGCGTTTGGCGAGGATTTTACTGATCTCGCGCCCATCGGTGTCCTTATCTTTGTTGGTGGCAAATTCTTGGCTGGGGTAGACGGTCGCGCCCGCACCGATGACGGCTTCGGCTTTCAGGTTGACACGCAAGCCGTGTTTCCACGCATCCGCCCCTTGGGCGCAGAGTGCGGCGGCGATATGGTCACGCAGGGTTTCGAGTTGTTTTTGTACGGCGGTATCGCTGATGGCGGCAATTTTTAGGCAGTCCTTGGCGACAATGTTGAGGGCATCAACGCGGATGGTTTCGGCCTTTGCCATGCCGTTGGCTTGGTAGCTTAAGATAAGGGTGAGTTTGCCGTTGTCGGCTTGGGCGACTTGGCTACGGTTGCGCCACAACCACCGCCCGTTCGCCATGTTCATGACATAACGCTCCGCCAATAACTGCCAGCCGCCTTGTTCGGTGAAGTGCTGGTGGTAAGGCCCGTAAGTGTCCATAAACGCAGGATCATTGCTCATGCACGAGTGCGCGGTGTTGGCTAAAAAGCTGATATGGCCTTCGATGATGAGGGTGTCGTAACCAATCGGCAAG
>JACXTQ010000004.1 GCA_016919605.1 Methylovulum sp. | reverse complement strand
CAAAATTGCTTCCACTGCGATTTTCTCGGTTTTTAACGATGCTATTTTTTCAGCATAGCTTTCGATGTCATCAATCAGTTTCTCGATTTTCTTTTGCGTAGCCGTGTTTTCCTTAATTCCATTTTTCTCTTCCAATACGATTTTTTCTTTTTCGGCATCAGCTTGCTTGTCTTCAAAATGCTTGATGTTGTGGTCGTATTGGGCTATCACATATTTGCAATCGAGTTTGGCAGGAGCGTATTCAAGATCGTAAAGATCGTTGGGCATTGGGTTTTCGCCGCGTTTAGTGCGTTTGTAGCCTACGTTTTCGGCTTCTGCCATAAAAATCGAGTAGTCTATTTCGCTGGTTTTTGCCACTTCGCCAAACACCCACCACGCATTGTAAAACCCAAAAACGGTAGTTTCATTTTCGTATTTTGAAAGTTTTGAAATTTCATCACCGTATTTGCTTAATAGTTCTTTTGTGTCAAGTTCGTTATCTTCGGGTGTGATGTAATCTTTCAAAAAACGTTTGATATTTTTTTGGATGTGCTCAACGTCTTCTCTGGTTATGCTATCGACAGCTTCCTTATCAGCCAATTCTATTAGCGTCTTTAAACTTGACTTACTTAACTCTTTTACCCACACCAGTTTTTTATTTAAAGGCACTCCATTAACAAAGTAATCATAATATCTAACGACACGGGTTTTGAGATTTGCCCATTCTTTCCCGTAGGTGTGCCAAAGTTCATTCCATTTTTCGACTTGAGCCTTGGTTTTCTTTTGGGCAAACAATAAGCTGGTTTTGGTTGAGGTGAACGGCTCGAAGGTAATTTGCGGTAGGCTTACCACAGCTTTTATATGGAAATATTTAAAAAGAAACAAGCGGATGTATTTATTTTCTGTGGTATCGAAAACGCTTTCCGGCAAAACTACGCCTAAACGTCCACCTTCTTTTAGTAGTTGGTAGTAACGTTCAATAAACAGATTTTCAGAGTTCTTTTTGTCGCCAAAAAGGAAGGCATTTTTTACTTCCCGTTGGGTTTGGGTGTCCAGATCAACGCTAAACGGCGGGTTGCTAACGGCAATATCAAATTTGCCGTTGACTTCCTTATCGTTATAAAGCGTTTCTACGTTAGCTGTTTCTAAATAATTTGGCGATGTTTCTTTGACATAAAAACGGAAAGGCAACAATCCGTCTTTAACAAAAATATTAGTTGAACCATCACCATGCAAAATCATATTTACTTTTGAGGCAGTTCCTAAATCAAAGTTGATTTCTGAGCCGTATAGATATTTCCTTGCCCATTTATTTTCTTTTCGGTCAGGCATAAACAATTCTTCGAAACGGTCTTTTACATCTCTGCTGGTTTTTAGTTTATGTCGCTGTTTGTACTTTACTTCTTTGGTAATCAGTTTCATGGCTTCAACTAGATAAGTACCGCTACCCGCCGATGGATCAATGATTAGCGGTAATTCCTTGTCATTGTTGAGACGATTAATTGCCAACTTATCAAGTTGTAAGGCGTAAAGTAAAAAATTTACAATCGGTGTCGGGGTAAAAAATTGGCCTTTATTCTGTTTGAAACCATCACGGGTAATGCTTTCAAAGAAATCGCCCAAAATGTCTTTGCCGTCTAGCGAACTGCGGCCTTCAAGGAAGGAAAAGTTTTCTAATTCCTGTATGGTGTAAGCCAGTTTGTTAAGTGGAAATTTATTACGGTTGATAACACTGTCGTCATCAATCTTTTGCTGTTCGTTAATATTAAGCTGTTGTTTCAGTGCTCGCTTATAAAGCAAGTTGATACGGTCATAAATTGTATTCTGGCTTTCAACATTGTGACCGTATTGATAAACTTGAAAATCGTATTCTTGACCCTCTTCTTTTTCGTATTCGTCTTGTATTTTGGCAAGAATGATATTGACCAATGAATAGAAAATTTCACTGTCATTCGTACCACCGCCACCCCAAAGCACATTGTGTAAATTTCGCCCCAATCCCGCTATTTCTTCACGGTTTATGCGTACTCTTAAATCGTACTTTTCATGGCCTTTGATTAACGGCTGTTTTTTGGGTTCTCCGTAACCAGCGGTTAGCTCCGTGCCAATGGAAATAAAACCGTCATTTTCCCAATCGGCGTAGGTTTTGTATTTGTCAAAGTCGATAATGATCGCTCTGTCAATTGCCTCATCCCCTGGCATTTCGGCGGTGTAATAAACCAAATAACGCACTTTGGTTTTAAAATCACGCTCTTCGGTTTGAGCCAAGGCAAAAAGCTGCCCTTCGATTTCGGTTTTATCCGCTTCAAATTTGTTAGGGGCTTTAACTTCAATAAAAAAGAAAGGGTTGCCTTTTTCATCTTTAACAAGCACATCAATCCTAGGATTAATTTTGCTATGGCCTCCTTTTATGGTGTATTCCTTTTCTGTTTCCAGATTTTCCGGTTTGTAATGGAGTTCATTAACTAATCGGTCAATAAGAAAAGCCCTCACCACTTCTTCATCACCAGTAAGGGATTTTAAGGCTCTGTTATGTTTTATTTTTTCAGAATAATTTACGGTTTCTTTTTCAATATTTAAGGTGGCGATATAATTTTTTTGTAGTTTGAGTTTGTGTTCGATTGTTTCTTTCCAGTTTTTCAACAGGTTTCACTCCATATTTTTAAGCTGAATAACATAGGGGAGTATGTCTAAATTTTTATAGTTGTCAGTAATGTTTGGTCTTTGGTTATTAAACCGCAATTAAGGTCACTTTTCACCCGTTATATTTACTGCATGAAAGTTAAATGCAGGATGACAGTGTCACCAAAGCGAAAGAACAATACTATAACCTAATTCCCCGGCTTCTATTCTTCATCCGCCGTAAAAACTCCGTCATTATTATCGGCGGATAGGGCGCGTTTGCTTTTTTTAGGTGGCGGGTTTGGGGCGTGTGCTAATTTTTGTTTAATTTCAATGATATAACGCTATAATTCCTAGTTTATGCGGGTATTTATGTGGCGGTGTAGTTATGGTGTATAGTATTAAAAACAAAGGTTTATTAAATTATATCATATAAAGGTAGTGGCGAAAGAGGGTGTATTAAAATGATGCTGTTTGTGATTGCTTTGGGGGTTTTATGGGGGTTGATCCAATCACTTACGGGTGTGCCGCTGAAAATGTGAGGCTGGAGTGGTGTCTGGAAACGCCCGCCAAAAGGAATTACCCGCGTGGTTAGGTGGTTGTTCTGCCTGTTTATGGAAAGTGGCGCTCACTTAAGGGCAGTGACTAGCCAGCCTATATCCCTCGGCTCCTATTTTCCATGCGCCGTAAAAACTCCGTCATTATTAGCCGGTACAGCTCATCGCCTAGGTATTTGTCTTCCACACCGCTGTCGATGCTGGGGTTGTCGTTGACTTCTATCACATAGCCTTTGCCGTTCTTCTCTTTGACATCGACACCGTAGAGGCCGTTGCCTATGTGTTGGGTGGCTTTTAAGGCGGCATCGAGCACGGCTTTGGGCACTTCAAAGGTGGCTAGGGTTTGCGAGTCGCCGCTGTCGGTGCGGGTGGCGCCGTGGCGGTAAATTTGCCAATGGTTTTTGACCATGTAATAACGGCAGGCATACAGGGCTTTGTTGTTAAACACGCCGATACGCCAGTCAAAATCGGTGTAGAAAAATTCTTGAGCCAACAGTAACGCCGATTGCTTGAACAGTTCGGCGACCTTCTGGTTCAGTTCTTGGCGGTTGTCCACTTTGTCAATGCCCCGCGAGAAAGACCCGTCGGGGATTTTAATCACCACCGGAAACCCCGCTTCCTGTTCTAGCTTGTCGAGATGGCTGGCGTTGCCCTTGTGCAATATCCACGCCCTAGGTGACGGTACGCGGTGGGTGCGGAACAAATCCGCCAAATAGACTTTATTGGTGCAGCGCAGCATGGAGGTGGGGTCGTCAATGACCATCAGCCCCTCGGCTTCGGCCTTTTTGGCAAAACGGTAGGTGTAATGGTCGATGGAGGTGGTTTCGCGGATGAACAGGCCGTCAAATTCAGGCAACCTGCCAAAATCTTGCTTCCCTATCAGCTCCACGTCAATGCCCAGTTCGGTGCCGATTTTGATAAATTTTTTCAGTGCCGCGCGGTTGCTGGGCGGTATTTTTTCGTCCGGGTTGACGAGTATGGCCAGGTCATAACGCGCCATTTTCCGCGCCCGGCCTTTACGCCAGACTTTTTTGCTGAACTTGTCCAAGGCTTCGGCAAACAGGGTTTGGTTGGCATCGTCCAAATTGTTATAGGGGATGGCTTTTAAGTCGGTGACTTCCCATTGCTGGCCAAAGTGTAGGGTGGCTTCCAGCACCGGAAACGGGAAGCGGTCAAACAATAGCCGCGCCAGTTCCTGAAAAGCGGGGTCGGGGGTGGTGCCAAAATAGCTTAACAGTTTAAAGCTGCCGTCCTTGTTTTGCCCTTTAAACGCCCGCGCCAACGGTTGCGACAAATCATCCAGCTGTAAGCGGTACAGCGCGTTTTTGCCCAGATCATTTAGGGCTTTGACGGAAGGGATGACATGATGGCTACGCGCTTCGGCCAATAACGAACAATAATAACCATCGGAGAGGTAGCTGTAACTGCCGCACAGGTTGATGATACGCACCCGCTCTTCGGCTTGGCCTTGTCCGGTGGCGAGATAATGCTCAAAGGTGATAACTTGGTCGCTGGGATAATAGGGATTCCAGTCGGAAAGATCGTCAACAACCAGCAGAGTGCGCGCCATAGCAAGGGGGAATCCTTAAGGGTGGGTAGAATACAATTTTGAAACTAGGCCGTTTTTTATACAAGAAGTTTCGTAGGGTACGGAAAAATAGTTCCCAAACCGCCGGTGTCTAGGCATAAAATGGCTAAAGAACTCTTATCCAGCCCCTAAGGTGACGCGCTTATGTCCTCCCATTTCCCTTTTACCGCCATTGACACGACCTTATTCCCGACCGACTATGCCGCTGGCAGGCAGCGGTGGCTGGCACAGTTGGCGCAACTATCTGGCCATCAGCGCCACCTCCCTTACCCTTGTGCGGGTGTGGGGCCGACAGGGGAGGCATTGATTACCGACACGGTGTGGCTAGGACCGGAACAGGCCGCTAAGGTGCTGGTGGTGATTGCCGGAACGCATGGCATTGAAGGCTTTGCCGGTAGCGCCATCGAAACCGATATGCTGGGTCTGCTGGCGCAAGGGCATATCACGATTCCAGACCATACCGCTGTGCTGATGATCCATGCCCTGACCCCGTGGGGCTATGCGTGGCAGCGCCGTTGTGATGCCTATGGCGTTGACCTTAACCGTAATGTAGTCGATTTTGCCCAACCCTTGCCGGCCAATGCCGGTTATGAACAACTGCGCCCCGCGTTATTTTTATCGGATGTCCGGCAACGGCAAGCCGCGTTTGCCGACTTTATCAGCCAGCACGGGCGCGAAGCCTTTGAAAGCGCCATCAGCGCCGGACAATATACCGACCCCGTAGGGCCTTTTTACGGTGGCCGCGCCCCCGCCCACGGCAGGTTGGTCGCCGAAGCCTTGATAGACCATTACGCCTTGCATCAGCGTGATCTGGCGGTGGTTGATCTGCACACGGGGCTGGGGCCGTTCGGGTACGGCGAGATTATTTGCGACCATGACCCTGATAGCGCCGGGGCGGCGGTGGCGAGTCGTTGGTATGGCGGTTCAGTGACCTTGCCGTTATTGGGCACGTCTACGTCCGTACCGAAAATAGGCCTGCTGGATTTTGCTTGGCACCGCATCATGAACGCCCGTAGTTGCTATGTCACTTTAGAATTTGGCACTTACCGGACACTGGAGCTGTTTGAAGTCCTACTGCAAGACCATCTGCTCTGGGCGCAACCCGATCAATCCCAAGCGCGTACCGCGCACCGCCCAGTCATGCGCCAGCATTTTTGCCCCGATGACGTGGCTTGGCGACAAATGGTGCTGGTCAGAGCGCGGCAAGTGCTGGTACAGGCGTTGCACGGATTATGAGCGTGGCCGCGCTGATCCGCCCCGCACAGCCTACTGATCTGGATGGCTTGGTCAGGCTGGAAAACGCCAGCTTCACGACAGATAGATTAAGCCGCCGCAGTTTTCGGCATTGGTTAAGCAGCGAGCAACGCGCCTTACTGGTCGCTGAAGTTGACCACTTCCTGCTGGGCTATATTCTCATTATCTATCATCCCGGCACCCGTCTGGCGCGTATTTACTCCATCGCCGTGGCCGCCGCCCATCGGGGTCTGGGCGTTGCCAAATCCTTAATGTTGGCGGGGGAGACGCTGGCGCGGGAGAGTGGCAGGCTTTACCTACGCCTTGAAGTCAGTGTCGATAACCTGTCCGCCATCAGGCTTTACGAAGCCTTAGGATTCCAAAAATTTGGCATTTACCGCGATTACTATCAAGACCACAAAGACGCGTTGCGCTACCAAAAGCGCATCCGCCGTTATGGCGACACCTTACAGCATCGCTCGGTGCATTGGCTCAGGCAAACCACGCCTTTTACCTGCGGCCCTGCGGCGTTGATGATGGCCCTGCACGGGCTGGACAAAAACTACCTGCCCTCGCGTGAGGAAGAAATTAATCTCTGGCGCGAAGCGACCACCATTTACATGACCTCAGGCCACGGCGGTTGCCATCCGGTCGGCTTGGCCTTGGCGGCGAAACGGCGGCGGTTTACCGTTGAAGTCTGGATCAACCAAACCGGCACCCTGTTTATTGACGGTGTCCGCAGCGAAGAAAAAAAACAATTGGTCGAACTGGTGGACACTTGCTTTAAGCGCGAAGCGGCAGGGCAGGGCATCCCCATCCATTACGCCAACATCACTCAAAGCGAGCTCATTAACGTGTTTCAGGCGGGGGCGATACCGCTGATACTAATCAGCACCTTTTTGTTGGACAGGAAAAAAGCCCCGCATTGGGTAGTCATGAGCGGTTTTGATGACGATTGCCTGTATATGCACGATTCCGACCCCGATGACGGACGGCAAACCGAAATCGACTGCCAATTTATCCCCATCGCCCGCGAAGATT
>JACXTQ010000031.1 GCA_016919605.1 Methylovulum sp. | reverse complement strand
CGCGAGGAAGGCGAATACATCCTATTTTGCCGCGAATTTGACGAAACCAAAGCCCTTTGGGAAGGTGCCCATGCCGGTTTGGAAGGGGCCACCCAGCATTACGCCGCTGATGAAGCCTTCCCGATAGAAGAAGTGCATGAGCGCTTGCCGGATTTGTTGGCGGGTAAGCGCAAAGTCTTTTATCCAATGGGTCAGGATGCCGATTTGGATAACAGTGTTTTGGAATGGATTAAGCAATTGCGCCAAAAAGCCCGCTCCGGCGTGGTCGCCCCGCATGAATTGAGCGCGTTGGAGTATATCCTGCATGAAATGCGCCTGTTCAAAAGCCCCGCCGAACTTAAATTAATGCGCCATGCCGCCGAAGTGTCGGCACAAGGCCATATTAAGGCTATGCAGGCATGTAAAGCGGGCCTTTATGAATATCAGGTGGAAGCGGAGTTGCTTTACCACTTTATGCAGGCAGGCTTGCGAGCCGTGGCCTATCCTTCGATTGTCGCAGGTGGCAAAAATGCCTGCACCTTGCACTACACCGCGAATAATTGCGAGCTGAAAGACGGCGATTTATTGCTGATTGATGCCGGGGCGGAATGTGACCATTACGCGGCGGACATCACCCGTACCTTTCCGGTGTCAGGGCGCTTTAGCGACCCGCAACAGCAGCTTTATCAGTTGGTGCTGGATGCCCAATTCGCCGCCATTGACCAAGTCAAACCGGGGGCGAGCTGGATTGCGCCGCACGAAGCCGCCGTGGAAGTGTTGACCCGTGGGCTGGTCAAGCTGGGGTTGTTAAAAGGCCGTGTGAAAAAGCTGATTAAGGACGAGAAATATAAGGCGTTCTATATGCACCGTACCGGACACTGGTTGGGGATGGATGTGCATGATGTCGGTGACTATAAAGTTAATGACACGTGGCGTACTCTGGAACCGGGCATGGTGCTGACCGTGGAGCCGGGCTTGTATATCCCCGCTGATTGCAAGGCCGTTGAGGCCAAGTGGCGCGGCATCGGTATCCGTATCGAAGATGATGTGCTGGTGACGGAAGACGGCCACGAAGTGCTGACCCGAAGCGTCCCGAAAACCATTGCTGAAATTGAAGCCATCATGCAGCAGGCCCGCTGATGCACTATGACTATGATTTGATTATTGTCGGTGGTGGCTTGGCGGGTAATTGCCTCGCTTTGGCCTTACAGGATAGTGGCTTGCGCATCGCCATTGTTGAAGCCCAACCCCGTGCCCAATTGCAAGCCTCACCCGCCGGCGACCGCGCCTTGGCGCTGGCTGCCGGTACGGTCAATGCGCTTGAAGCCTTGGGCATTTGGCAAGATATTAGTGCTAAGGCTACCGCCATCAGCCACATCCATATTTCTGATCGCGGGCATTTTGGCAAAACCCGTTTGTCCGCCGCCAAAGCCCAAGTGGCCGCTTTAGGCTATGTCATCACCGCCCGGGATTTGGAAACCCATGTCGCCGATTTAGTGGCGCAAAGTGGTGCGCTAACGTTGATCGCCCCAGCGCGGGTGGTCGGGCTGATGGCAGAGGCGGAGGCGATTAATGTCAGCCTGAAACAAGGCGACACCTCCATCAATCTCACCGCCCAATTGCTGGTCGGGGCCGATGGCGGCCTGTCCTCGGTGCGCACCTTGTTGGATATTCCCCAGCACATCAGCGATTATCGGCAAACCGCCTTGGTGACGACGGTCAAAACCTCTTTGCCCAACGCCAACACCGCTTATGAGCGCTTCACCGCTTCCGGGCCCTTGGCCTTGTTGCCATTAGGCAAGTACCATAGCTCGGTGGTCTGGACACGCAACACCGATGAAGCCGAAGCCCTGATGCTGGGCAGTGAAAAAGATTTTCTGCAAGAGTTACAAAGCTGTTTTGGCTTTAAGCTGGGTGAGTTAAGCTTGACCGCTCCCAGACGCGCTTTCCCGTTATCGTTAATCCGCGCCGAAACTATGCAGGCAGAACGTGCGGTGATTATCGGCAACGCCGTCCACCAACTGCATCCGGTGGCCGGACAAGGTTTTAATCTGGGCTTGCGTGATGTCATGCAACTGGCCGATGACTTACGCCCCGTAGCGCAACGGCGAGAGGATATCGGCAGCCGACAACTATTGTCCGCCTATAGCCAAGCCCGCGAAAAAGACCATGCGCGGGTCATTGGTTTTACCGATAGCCTTATCAAGCTGTTTTCCAATGACTGGCTGGCTTTGGCCGCTGCGCGTAATGTCGGATTGACGTTGCTGGATCATATCCCCGCCGCTAAAGCCTTGCTGGCAAAACAGGCGATGGGCTTGGCGGAAAGCTAAGGCTGGCGGTCTTCAATCTGCCACCTCCTGCCCATCCGTTTATGGTCTTGCTATTAAAATCCGGTTGTTTGTGCAAAATATCTTCAATCTATCAACATGCTTAAATACGTCCTGCCCCTAGTCCTATTTATTATCATGGCGGTTTTTCTCGCCATTGGTTTAAACCTAAAGCCCAGCGAAATCCCTTCGCCCTTGCTTAACAAGCCCGCGCCGGTTTTTGCCGCGCCTAAGCTGCAAGCCCCGCAGGAAAAGCTTTCGCCCGCCGATTTAAAAGGCCAAGTTTGGTTGTTTAATGTCTGGGCTTCGTGGTGCGTGTCTTGCCGCGAGGAACATCCGGTGCTTAACCAGTTGGCGCAACAAAAAGCGGTGGTGATTATCGGCTTAAATTACAAGGATGACCCCGCCGCCGCCCAAACTTGGTTGGATACCCTAGGCAACCCTTACACCATCAGCATTATGGATCAGGATGGGCGGGTAGGCTTGGATTGGGGTGTGTACGGCGTGCCGGAAACCTTTGTGATGGATAAAAAAGGCATTGTCCGTTACAAACACACAGGGCCTGTGATGGCTGATGATGTCCAGCGCATTTTCTTGCCTTTGATTGCCCAATTACAGGCGGAAGCCCCATGAAACAGCTTATACTTATCTTAACCTTGCTGTTAGTGCCCGTATTGGCACAGGCCATAGATTCACGGCAATTGCCGACACCGGAGCAACAAGGGGCTTATGACAGTTTGACGGCGGAACTGCGCTGTCTCGTTTGCCAAAACCAGACTATTGCCGACTCCAATGCCGAGTTGGCGGCTGATTTGCGCAGGCAAGTTTATGAAATGCTGGAAAAAGGCCAATCAAAAGAAGCCATTTTACAATTTATGACCGACCGCTACGGTGATTTTGTCTTGTACAAGCCACCGTTTAAAGCCAAAACCGGCTTGTTGTGGTTGGGGCCGGCACTATTTTTGGTATTGGGCTTGTTGGCGGTGTTTTGGGTGATTAAACAAAAGAAAGCAGCCCAAAGCCCCGAACAGGGGCAGGCTGAAAAATTGGCAAAAATTCGCCGTTTGTTAGATGAAGGGGATGCGTCTTGACTCTGTTATTTTGGCTGTGCGCCAGCGTGTTGGTGCTAACTGCCTTGGCCTTGATAGTGCCGCCGTTATGGCGACAACGTGCGGTGGCCACCGCCGATATGGACGGGCGCAATATCGCCATTGCCAAAACCCGCTTGGCGGAAATGCAAGAGCAATTGCAAGCGGGCCTGTTAAGCCCCGCCCAATACGCCGAACAGCGTACCGAACTGGAACAGGCTTTGAGTGACGATTTGGATATTGCCAGACAACAGGACGCAACCGCCACGCAAGGCCGGTGGCTGGTTTATCCCTTGGTGGTTATCTTGCCGCTGTTGGCAGTATCGCTGTATGCAGGTTTAGGTACGTATCAGGCGCTTGAACCCACCGCCGAAATGCTGGCGACCACCACCCCTGCCACCAACGCCCCGCCCACTATCGAAGCGATTAACAAAATGGTGGAAAAGCTGGCGGAACGTATGAAAACCGATCCCAATAATGCCGAAGGTTGGGTGATGTTGGGCAAATCTTACAAGTATCTGCAACAATTCCCTAAGGCCGCCGAGGCGTTTGGCCAAGCGTATAAATTGTTGGGCGACAATACGGAAGTCGTACTGTTGTATGCCGATGCGTTGGCGTTTGCCAATAATGAACAGATGGCGGGCAAACCTGCTGAACTGGTGTTTAAAGTATTGGCAAAAGAGCCGGACAATATCACGGCACTATGGTATGGCGGCATGGCTAAAGCCCAAGCCGGTGAAGCGGTCGAAGGCGTTAAGTTATGGCGCAAACTGGTGGCCTTATTGCCCGCCGGATCACAAGCGCAACAGGAAACCCAAACGCTGTTGACCAAACTGGAAGCCACCGTACCAGGTGGTGTGCCTAAAGAAGCGGGGGCGACCCAACCAGTCGCCGCTCCGGCGGTCAGCGTGGACATTCAAGTTAGGCTGGCGGATGAACTGCAAACCTTAGCCGCTCCTGATGACACGGTTTTCATTTATGCCCAAGCGCTATCCGGCCCCAAAATGCCGCTGGCGATTGTCCGCAAGCACGTCTCTGACTTGCCCATTACGGTCAGCTTAACCGATGCCCAAGCCATGACCCCCGCCATGAAGTTGTCGGCGTTCCCTACCGTAAAATTATTGGCGCGGGTGTCCAAATCCGGCAACGCCATGACCGCGCCCGGCGATTTGCTGGGCGTGGTCGAACAGGCGGCCACGGCAGATAAGCAAAGCCATACCATCATCATCAACGCCCAGGTTAAATAAGCGATGGAAGCAAGGATTATTGAGCTGGAAATAAAGGCCGCTTATCAGGAAGATTTGTTACAGGCGTTAAATAAGGTTGTCAGCGGCCAACAGCAACAAATTGACCGCTTGGAAATGACGTGTAAGCTACTTAATGAGCGCATTAAAAGCCTCTCCAGCGAGCGGCACGAAGGCGAAGCTATCGGAAGTGGCTATGAAATACCGCCGCATTACTAATAACCCCATTATCGTTAACGGCTAAAGTTTGCATCATGATTAACGCTATCGAGCTAAAAAATTTTGGCCCTATCACCCAACTGGCTTGCCCGACCCTGGGCAAAATAAATCTGGTTATTGGTGAAAATAGCACGGGCAAAACCTTTTTGCTTAAGGCCATGTACAGTGCCATGCGTACCCTAGAGGATTACAAACGCGGTAACGAGCAACGCAATGCCGCCGAAATCCTCGCCGACAAGCTTTATTGGACATTCCAGCCGGAAAAGATCGGTGATCTGGTCAGCAAAAATGCCGATGGCCCGCTAGCGTTGCAGTTGACCTTCAACGG
>JACXTQ010000237.1 GCA_016919605.1 Methylovulum sp. | reverse complement strand
TTGCCAATGCCTCATCCGCCGCCCGTGCGTCTTGCCAATCTTCAAGGCTTTCAGCCAAAAGCTTATTTGCCAATTGCGCCAAGGTGGTGTGTTCCTGCTCCGCCATTTCGGCAAGCAAGCTGCTGGTTTCGCTATCGAGTTCTAAGGTTATCATGTCTAGCCCCTTTTATTGTGTCTTGTCGGGCTTTATTATACTGGTTTGGACAAGCCAAGCCACAAATGGCAGTAGGCTAATTCTCCCCTTGCACTTCCCCAGACAATAAAAAACCCGCCAAGCTCTACGGCTTGCGGGTTTATGTACCTTATTGGATACCAATACACTTAAAAGGGGTGTTAAATTCTAAAAGGCAAAGCTTATGGATACTCGTTTTCAAGTTGGTGCTTGATACGCACGATATGAATATCCCCGCCCTGCTCGTATCTAAAGCGGGCAATATAGCCACTACTGCCAAAATCGATAATAATTTCCCTGTAGTGCATCAAGTCTGGAACGGGCCTAAATCGCTCTGGAAACAGCGAGGCGTTTTCAATTTCCTTTTGGATCGCTGAAATAGCCCGTTTTGAGGCTTCTGGGCTTCGCGTTTTCAAAAAATCCCGCAATCGCACTAAATCGGCTATCGCGGTTTCGGTATAGATTATTCGTGGCATAGCGGTGTAGGCAATTCATTTTCTGTTCCCCATGAATCCATCCAGGCACTGACTTCATTATGGGTTGCATGAAGCCCCGTCTCTTTGTATTGGTTGTAGGAATCAATGCAACTTTGGTTAAAGGCGTATTCCCGTTCTTTTTGGTCAATAAGGGCGTATATGGCTTCAATCGCAAGGGCGTGAGCGGTGCGTTTTTGTCGTAAAGCAATCTCATTGAGGCGTTGCTTTGCGGTTGCCTCAATGCGGATAGACATAGGGACTGTGGTGGCTGTCATAGTAGGCATACCTGCAAAAAAGTTAGTGTGTAGCGGATAGTATAGCTTTGCACTACAAATAGGCAACTAAAAGCGGGTGCAAATAAAAAAGGGGCTAGACTCTAGCCCCTTTCATGCCTAAAAAAGCTTCCCACGACGTTTTAGGTTTATAGCGGTAGGTATGGGGCATGGCGGCATTGCACTTCCCCAGACAATAAAAAACCCGCCAAGCCATACGGCTTGCGGGTTTGTGTGCTTTATTGGATGCCGATGCACTTTAATTTGGCGTCCCAAGGCGGATTCGAACCGCCGGCCTGTCCCTTAGGAGGGGACCGCTCTATCCTGCTGAGCTATCGGGACAGATACCCTATGATGGGTATTTGCTGGTGATTTTACCATAACTCTAGGTGAATTATGTGTGAAAAATTACCATTTTTAATTTTGCTGTCTTAATAAAGGCGGTGTGTTGCGGATTTTCGCCCTGCAACTGACCGATTTTTAACAGGATGGCTTATGGGTAAATGACCTTGGGCTTAAAGTAAGCGGCGGGATATTTAGGGTCGGTTTTGTCTTCCGCCGCTTCAATCAAGGCGGTGTCAGCATAAATGACGGTCGGTTGGAAGTTGGCGGCCGGATATTTAGGGTCAAATTCGGGTTCGGCGGCGGCTGTTTGGACTACGTCTTTATCAATATAGATGACAGTCGGTTGAAAGTTAGCGGCGGGGTATTTTTCATCGGCGGCAAAGGCCCAGAGCGGATTCAGGACGATCACAGCAAAAGCAAAGCCTAACAGGGTGTTGTTCTTCATAATTTAGGAATCTCCAGGTGTAATAAATTAAATCCAGCCAAGTTCCTCGTCAGTAAAACTGGATAACTTCGAAGTATCGAATATTTTAGCCAAATGCGCAACCGTTTTTACGGTGAGGCGGCAGGACTGCTGTGTTTAGGGTGAAGGTTACGCTGACGTATGGCGCTGGCCTGCCTGAAACATGATGGCAATACACCTCTACCCAAAACCAGCAGCGCCCCTTATACTACAACTACATACCGCATACCCACCCCACCACATGCGCAAAGCCAGCCACCCTACCCTTTTAAGCCTAGACCAGCAAGCCACGCTCTTCCAACAATTGGCGCATTTGGAGCGGGCGGGTGTAACCGCCGCCGAGGCATTCGAGCTGATTGCCAAAAACACGCCGCTATTGCGCAAAGCATTAAGCCCTTTACCGTTGCGCTTGCGCAAAGGCCAAAAAATTGGCGAGGCGGGGTATCGAACGGGGTTGTTTGACGACAACCAACGCCTGTTGATTACGGCGGCGGAAAATAGCGGCAGGTTGGCGGCGCTTTACCATACGTTGGCGGAGCATTGCAGCGGCACGGCACGGCGGCAGAAGAAAATGCGCTCGCGGCTGGTGTTGCCGACGGCGGTGCTGGTCATCTCGTTTTTTGTGCAGCCTTTACCGGATTTGGTGGCCGCGCGTATCAGCGGTGGCGAATATCTGTATCAAAGTGCGGGCAGGTTGGCAATCATGGCAACGGGCATTGTATTGCTGTTAAAGTGTCCGCGTTTTCTGGTGGCGATAGGCATGGACAGGTTACTGCATACGCTGCAATTGCTGTTACCATCGGTCGCCGCTTGGCTGACTAACCGCCAGCTTAACCGTTTTTATTTTATGCTGGCGATGATGTTGGATGCGGGGTTGCCGTATTCGGTGGCGTTGCCACAAGCGGTCGCCACTATCGACAATGCGCTGTTAAGGCAAGAGTTTAAGCCCGCCCTGGCGTTGCTGAAAACCGGAACAAGCGTGGCGGAAACCTTGGCAACGGTCGCTTTAATTAAGCCAGCAACCTTGCAGATCATCAACACCGGCGAATACAGCGGACAACTGCCGGACACCCTGTTGCATTTCACCGAAATTGATGCCCAAACTCTCGCTTTACAAGACGAAGCTTTTGCCGAATGGTTGCCGCGTTTGGTGTATAGCGCGATAGGCTTGTGGATGGCTTACGGCATTTTATCGCGGGGGCTGCCCTTGCCTGCATAAGTTTATCAGCCTATATCAGTGCGTTCCAACAGGCCCCTGATAAAATCGCTATAGGCTTCTTTCATCGGCAAATCATAATCTGTTTTAAGGGTTTTGCGCTGGGTATTAACGGCCTGATTTTCTTTAGGATTAAAGCCTTGCTTTACTTCTTCTTGCCAATAAAACCCGATCCCACGTTTTTGCCAGTTGGGCAAGTCGTTAAAATTGATGCCATAGCTAAACAACAACTCGTTTTTTGCCGCCACTGATTTCCGGCTGATGGTATTGGCGGCGGTTGCCGGTGACTGTCCGGCTTTGCGCAACGCCCAATAACAATGGGCATTAAGGGCGTTGCGGTGGGCATCTTCATTACGCCAACGGAAATAATCCACCACCACGCCGGGGTTTGGTAACTGGCAAATCCGGCAATCAAAAACAGCGTGTTTTTGTAGCAATAAGGTGAAGGTGGCCGAAGCCTCACCCGCTAAAATGGAGTGGTATTTTCTGGTTTTTCTGCCAAACAGATCAATATCCAAGTCGAACAACAAGGAAATTTCATCGCTTTCAGTAAAACCATAGACCACTTTAAAGCCGCACGTCATCAAATGGCGGGTGGTTTCGACCATCAGTTCACGGAATTTGACATCAAACGGGGCTTCAAATTGCCCCGTGGTTTTGGTCAGGGTGGTGAAGTTTCTGCCATCAAGGCGGGCGACCATGTACATACCGGGCAATACGCAATGGTCATGGGCGGTTTCATATACCCGCATGGCGATGTCAAGATCGTCAAATTTCATCACGCCACACTTTCGCAACCAATTGGTTGTCAACAAAATCGACATAAAAAAGCTGGTCAAACCCTTCGGCCAGCGTGGGCAATTCCAGCCGTTTATAAGTCCCTAAAATCCCTTTTTCAGGAATCACCGCCTTGCCTTGGCGTTGTCGGTTCCACACCAGCGAGCGTTGCAAATCAGTCTTGAAATAATAACCCAGCACCCGCCACTGCCTTTGCTTAAAGGTTGTGATGCACTGCGCCCTGACAGCTTGGCTGACATGGGTGTTATCAAGCACCAGCGGCATTTGGGTCGCCAAGCAGTACTCCATCAGGGTGGCGGCCCTGTGCTTGGTTTTTAACAAATCATTGCTGATGCGCAAATGGCTGTTGAAGAAATGTTCTTTATAAAAAGTCGATTTGCCGCTGGCTTGTATACCGATAAAGATGATGGCTTCCATGCCCAACTCACGGCTTAATCTGAAAGCAGGTCAGTTCTTCGTCCGCTTCCAGCTCGGCAATGTCAACCTGATCGACACGGGCGGTAATGGGGCCTTTGTGGCACCATTTGATAAACTTTTCTATCACCGGATGCTCGGCTTCGGCGATGATTTCGACGCGCCCGTCGGGCAGGTTTCTGACGCTGCCTTTGAGGGCAAAATGCTTGGCTTTGTTTTGGGTGAAGACGCGAAAATATACGCCTTGGACACGCCCTGACACCAGAATTTTTACTCTACGCATGGTTTAAGTAGTCTCCAGCAATAATGAATTTTGGGGTTACGGGCAAAATCTTCGGGGATGGTGTCCGCTGTGATGTCGTCTACGGTAAATCCCGCCAAGGCTGCATAGTCCATTTTAAATCGCCTGAAATTGGTCGAGAAATATAACACGCCACCCGCCGCCAACAGTGTTGCAGCGTTGCGGATCAGGGTGACGTGGTCGTTTTGTATATCAAACACATCATCCATGCGTTTGGAGTTGGAAAACGTCGGCGGGTCGAGAAAAATCAAATCATACTGTCTGGGCAGGGCTTGGGCGGCTTCGTTGGCCAGCCATTCCAAGCAATCGGCTTGGATAAATTCATGCGTGCCAGTAGTTTGGTTTAACGCCAAATTTTGCTTGGCCCAGTTGATATAAGTATTGGACATATCCACCGTAGTAGTGGCGCTGGCCCCGCCGACTGCGGCGTGGACAGTGGCAGTGCCGGTATAAGCGAACAGGTTTAAGAAGCGTTTATTTTTGGCTTGTTGTTGGATGCGTAGGCGAATGGGCCGATGATCCAAAAACAAGCCGGTATCCAGATAATCGGCAAAGTTGACCAATAAGGTGCAACCGCCTTCGCTAATTGGGTGGAATTGCCGACTATCGGCAAATTTTTCGTATTGCTCGGTGCTGCGCTGTTTGCGGCGTATTTTTAAAAACACGTTGCTGGGCGGAATATCTAGCGCCTTGGGCAATTCCGCCAACAAGCTAGCGAGGCGTTGGTCGGCTTTTTGGCGGTCTATGGTTTTGGGCGGTTCGTATTCCTGCACGTTCACCCAGGTTTGTTGGCCTTGATAAATATCCACCGCCGCCGAATATTCGGGCAAATCGGCATCATAAACACGATAGCAGGTGACGGCGTTGTTTTTCGCCCACTTGCTGAGTTTTTTCAAGTTCTTTTTTAGGCGGTTGGCAAACATGTCCGCGCCCGTGTCTTCGGCGGGTGCTTGATGGCTGGTATCGAGCACTTGCGCAACCCGCTCTTGCGGGTTGCGCGCCTTGGGGATAAAAAACGCCGATTCGGTAACGGTCATGCGCAATAGCTTGCATTCTAACGCGCCGTTAAACAAGGTGATGGGCTTTTGTGAGCGTATGCCCAAACGGAAACCCAGTTCAGGGTCGCTGATAATCATCCCAACTTGCCAACCCAAAAAACGCGCTTTTAAGGTGTCGCCCAGTTTTTTGTAAAGCTCGGCAACCGCCTCTTCATCTTCTAAGCGTTCGCCATAAGGCGGGTTACAAATCACTAGGCCACGTTGCCAGCTTTCCGCCGGGGCGGCGTCGCTGATGTCACGGCGTTCGACATGGATTTTCTGCGCCAACCCGGCGTTGGCGATATGGTTTAAGGCAATATTAACGGTATGGCGGTCTTGGTCAAAACCGACGATAACGGGCAATTTGGCAAGGCCAATGGTTTTGCGGCGTTCGGCTTCAGTG
>JACXTQ010000236.1 GCA_016919605.1 Methylovulum sp. | reverse complement strand
CATTGCCATCACCGCCACTGAGGGTGTCGTTACCCGCATTACCAATTAAAACATTGTTACCCGCATCGCCCGTCAAGGTGTCGTTAAAGCCGCCGCCGCCGATATTCTCGATAGAACTCAAGGTATCTATACCCGCCCCGCCGGTATTCTGAGCCTCTGTCAAGGCCAGGTTGACCGTTACCCCCGCCGTGGCGGTATAATATTGGGCAATATCTACGCCCCCGCCGCCCACCAGCACATCATCCCCGGCACTTCCATTCAAACTGTCATTGCCATCCCCACCATACAGCGTATCGTTACCGCCCAAGCCGAATAGCGTATCATCACCCGCCAGACCATAGAGCGTGTCATCCGTGTTTTTGACTATAGCATCGCCGAACGACATATCATTACCAGCCGTACCCGTGATGCTCCCATCTGATATTGACCCCATCGAATGGGCGGGTGTTAAGGCTACGCCGTTCAGGTTGACACTGGCAATTTGCAAAGACGAGTTGACTATCAAATCACGCACATCAACAATGCCCACCGCTAAAGTAAATGTGCCGCTTTGGGTGAACGTATAGGTATAAGAGCGGTAAACCGCCGACCCAACGGCAAAGGTGTCGGCAAGCATCCGGGTCGCCGCAAAACTGGCGGAGCTGACTGAAAGGAAGGCGGTATCGTTATAGGTGCTACCGCCGGACTCATCGGTTTGGTATCTGTATGACACCACCACCTTATCCCCCGCTTGTGCTGTAACCGTATAAGCCACGGCAGACCCTTCGGTCGCATTAGCGTTTACCAACGTATCTAGCGTACCAGAGGCCAGCCCCAGAAAAGTTTCCAGTGCAGCATCGGTGACAGACCCGGTACTGTTATTGATAAAGTACGGTACACTGGTCGGTAGCATTGAACTTACAAATTGCATCTCATTATTGGCTTTTGACATGGTATATCGCTCTTTAAATGGGTTGCAGGTGATAAGGCAAGGGGCAACAGCGCACATTTTAAAGCAATCGCCATGATCTCTTTGCCAAAATGGCTGTACACTTTTACCATAATAACCGCATAATAGCTGTTAACTGCTTCACAAAAACAAAGAAACCGTTACTGCCCATTTTAATCCCCCGGCCAGTAGCCTAATTAACGATCCTCGGCAAGGCGAAACCCCAAGCCCTCAAAGCCTTGGAAACGCCATTCAGACGTTAGCCTGCGAGAACTTGTATGATGTGCGCTCTCCAGCTCAAGCTCAGTCGGTAAGTCGCCCTGCCATTGGCGGGCAAGCGAACGCAACTGCTCTGGATAATTTGGATAACTGATAAAAGAGCCGCCACGAAAAACGCGGGAAGGATTATCATTGGCTGCGCATTTATTTTCACTGCCGTCATAGCCATATCTCTGATAGGCCGAACAGGTCCATTCGGCCACATTGCCGCTCATATCATACAAACCGAAAGCATTGGGATGTTTTTGCCCGACCGGAAAAGCCCAGCCCTTCTTATACCAGGCCACCCTATCGAGAATATCTGAGCCACAATATTTCTGCAAATAATCCCCCGCCCGACAGGCATACTCCCATTCCGCTTCGGTAGGCAAGCGATAATGCCGGCCCGTTTTAGTGTTGAGCTTGGCAATATACTCCAACACATTCTCATAACTGACCCTATCAACCGGGCAGTCGCCATTGCCATAAGGGCTATCACTGCCACGATTGCCACACGATTCGGTCTTAAAATAAGGGTTATCCCCCATTACCGCAGCCCACTGCTTTTGCGTGACTTCATACTTACCCAGCCAAAATGGTGCCACCTTACGCGCGGAGTCAGTCGAAGCAAAGCCTAAAGTTCCACTACGTTTAAAATCCCGTTGTTGATACCTTCATCACGCTTCGCATCAGGATCATCGATCTGCCGCTTCCCAATCCAAAATTCCCCACCGGGTATGGCAACCATCTCAGGGCAACCGCTGCAAGCGCTCACTGGAGGGGCTGGAGGCACATAAGGCATGGGGGGTGTGGAGGGCGGCGCAGGCTCCACCTTAACAACAGGGGTTGGTGTCGGTTGCAGACGGTTACGCGCCAAGGCGGCAAACTGGCCATTGGGGTACTGATCCAGATACGCCTGAAAATCCGCCGGATTACTGCTATTTTTGATACTTTCCCAATAAACCAACTCGACAGGCAGGGTGGGTTGCCTATTGCAGCCAGCAAAGCAAAACTCGTTTTCCAGGCCACCTTCTTCCCATGTGTATTGCTCACCGCCGGAGGCTTGCTTGACCTCGGTACGCACCTTAATCAGCAGCTCGCCTATCGGCAAATGCGGCATGGTAGCCATGTATTTCAGCAAAATACCGGTGAACAAACCGTTTTTCCCGCCGATAGTGCCATCCTTAGATTTTGTTCCCGGCTTGGCGGCGTAGGCAATCAGCGTACCCATAGGCGCATCCATTGATGCCAGACCTACCAAACCGGAACGGAAACTGCGCTCAAACGGGTTATTACGGCAAGCATCCAGAATCACCAAATTTAGGCCATTATGGGCACTGTCCATTTTTGCCAGCAACTGGTTGACATCAAACGCATTGTACGGCACTTCATCTTCGCGCCGGATGCCGGATTGCACCGGAATCAGGTAATTTTTGCCCTTGACTTGCATCCCATGGCCGGCAAAGTAGAACAGACCTACCATGCCTTCGCCCAAACGGTTGCCAAACTCACGCACCGCCCTATCCATGCCTGCTTTGCCTTGATCTTCTTTGAGGATGACTTCAAAGCCTAAGCCAGTTAAAGCGTTAGCCATATCCCGCGCATCGTTGACCGGATTTTCCAGCGGCGCCTCCTCATAATGGCTATTGCCCATCACCAAAGCCAATTTGCGCACAACGGCATGGCAGGGCTGCATGAAAGCCAGCAGGGTTAATAAACTGTACAAGATAAGTTTAATGGTTATGAAAGGATATGGAATTAAATTTACGCGACGGTGGCACAGGTAAAGCCTCTAACTGTCCTGGGCGAGACGGAACCCCAGATTGGAGCCGCGATCAGATGGGACATTCCTATTACGGTTAGCCAAACGCACGACTGGCGGATTATTACCCCACGAACCGCCACGGTGGGCATGGCTAAGGGCGAAGTTACTGTTGCAGACTTTTTCACTGCCATCATAGCCTTGTTCGTTATAGGCCGAACACGTCCATTCCCAGGCATTGCCCAACATATCATGCAAGCC
Organism: Methylovulum sp.; assembly: GCA_016919605.1. GTDB lineage: Bacteria > Pseudomonadota > Gammaproteobacteria > Methylococcales > Methylomonadaceae > Methylovulum. The sequence continues at coordinate 1,379 of JACXTQ010000236.1, read as the reverse complement.
AAAGGCATTGGCCCGAAAACTGCCGACAGGGGCGGTGTACACATAGCCATCCCTACAGTTAAAATCGGCATTTATCAGGTCTTGGTCAGCGATATTGGCATAAGAACAGGCTTCATCAGCCGCATTCCCCCAATAACGGAGCGCTTGGCTACCCGCCCGTGCCGCATATTCCCATTCCGCTTCGGTCGGCAAACGATAATGGTTGCCGGTTTTTTTGTTGAGCCAGCGGATGTAGGCCGCCGCATCAGCAACATTGACACACACCACCGGATGGGTGTCTTCTTGGCTATAATCAGGATGTTGCCAATTGCCGCCCATACGCCCTTCCCATTTGCTATTTTCAACGACCCAACAGTCCGAACCTGCGACATAGCCGGTTTCTTTGACAAAAGCGGCAAATTGCCCCCGTGTCACTTCGTATTTACCTAGCAAGAACGCGCCTACCTGCACTTTGTGGCGAGGCAACTCATCCGCTTGGGCATCAGGATCATTGCTGTCCGAACCCATAAAAAACTCCCCATCCGGGATAGCCACCATTTCCGGGCAGTCACGGCAAGCACCCACCTGGCGAATTTGCGGCCTATAAGGTATAGGCTCAACGCTGGCAACTGATAACGTAGGCATTGTTTGCAAGCGGTTACTCGCCAAGGCGGCGAACTGGCCGTTGGGGTATTTATCCAAATACGCTTGGAAATCCGCCGGATTGGCACTGTGCTTGATGCTCTCCCAAAAAATCAGCTCAACAGGCATGGAAGCGCCCTGCACAGTGCAATCAGCGAAACAAAAGTCGTTTTCCAAGCCGCCTTCTTCCCATGTGTATTGCTCGCCGCCGGAGGCTTGCTTGACTTCGCTACGCACCTTAATCAGCAGTTCACCTATCGGCAAATTGGGCATGGCAGCCATATATTTCAGCAAAATACCGGTATACAGGCCATTTTGCCCGCCCGTGTCGCTATCTTTGGATTTCATCCCCGGCTTGGCGGCATAGGCGATCAGCGTACCCATAGGCGCGTCCATCGAAGCCAGGCCTACCGAACCGGAACGGAAGCTACGCTCAAACGGGTTGTTGCGGCAAGCGTCCAAAATCACCAAGTTTAGCCCGTTATGGGCACTGTCCATTTTTGCCAGCAATTGGTTGACATCAAACGCGCTGTACGGCACTTCGTCTTCACGCCGGATACCAGACCGCACTGGAATCAGGTAATTTTTGCCGCCGACCTGCATCCCGTGCCCGGCAAAGTAAAACAGGCCCACCATACCTTCGCCCAAGCGGTCGCCAAACTCGCGCACCGCCCTGTCCATCTCCTGTTTGGTCAAATTTTCTTTGGCGATCACATCAAACCCCAGCTCTGCCAGAGCCTTAGCCATACCCCGCGCAT
>JACXTQ010000235.1 GCA_016919605.1 Methylovulum sp. | reverse complement strand
TATGGTTGCCGCTCCATAGCGTGACGTTGTTGCCAATGCTGACAAAAGGTTGGACTGTATTATTTTCAAAAATAAAGCAATTGTCGCCAATGTGTCCATCGTTAAGCAAATTCGCACGGGGGCTGATAAAGCTTGCCAAGGTGTAACCCAAGGCTTTGGCGGCCAAATATTTATCTCGCCGCACGGCGTTGAGTTGAGTGTAACTGAGGGCGATAAACAATGTGTAAACACTAGGTGGGTAGTGTTCTATCAGGTTATCAAACGCAACGACGGGCAGTTCACAAAACAGTTCTTGGGAAAGATAAGTCCGGTCTACGGTAAAAGCGGCCACTTCGTAGTCGGATTCCCGGCTAAAATAGAAATGGGCCAATTGGGCAATATCGCCTGTGCCAAAAATAACCAGCGGTTTGCCCATGATTCAACCCTTCTTAACTAAAATGGTGAATTCATATAAGCCATAGTCATGCAGTAATGTCACGTTGCGTGAATATTTGCGCTTACAGATATCGAATAATAGGCAGGGGTCGGCGTAATATAGGTTAAGCTTCATTTTGTCAATATCTGCATAACTGGTCAAACAATTGAAGGCAAAACCTAAGCGGCTAGTGCGGTTTAAACTGTCCAAGGTGCTTTCAAAATAAGCCTGCCACTCCGTCGTTGTCCGATTAAAACGAACATTAAAAATACCGCTGGTGACGATGTAGTCAGCTATTTGGTCGGATTCCCCTGCACAAATAAAGCGGGCTTGGGGATGCCCGGCATGGCGTTGGCGTGCGGCCTCGACCATCATCTCGGATATGTCGATACCTGTGTAAGTGGCGTGGGGATAGTATTTGAGCAAAAAATCAAACAATGCACCATAGCCGCAGCCTAAGTCATTGATAGAAAAAGGTTGATCGTCTTCAATAACTTTAGTGAGCTGGCGAAACCGTAGCCACTGTCCAGCTTCGCTGTTCCAGTCCACACCTTGTGGCGTTTGCCCATGCCGGACAACTTTCTCGGTATAATAAGCGGCCACTTCTTCAAGCAACGAGGGGTCTAGGGTGTTTATCATTCTAGGAGAGGTATGCTTCAAAATAAAGTACAAGAGCGTATTTGGCTGTATGGCAGCTATTTTGTAAGAGGGATAAAGGGTATAACGTATAGCGGTTAAGTAGTATTGCCCATACCGGAGAGAAATGGGTTTTAAAGCGCACTTGCCGTCTACCGGATTGTTTAGTGCGTTCTTGTAGGGGCAAAATGAGTTTTGATTGCTCGCTTCGAGTCACCAAAAAATTGGAGAGGGGCAAAAGAAGATTGGAGAGCGGGTAGGTCAATCCCGCGATGTGCGTCAATTGCCAGCCAAGGGCTTGTAACAGCCCGGCCATACTTGCCCGCGTATAACGCCTATAATGTCCGGCTATTTCATCTTCAATCCCCCAGTGTTCGGGCGATGCGGGTACTAAGCCGATCATAAGTCCTCCTTGTTTTAGGGTCTGTGCGGATTTGTCCAGAAACGCCCTTTGCCCATCATCGTCTAAGTGTTCCATAACCATGCAGGAGATGATGAGGTCAGTTGGTTGAAGTTGGGCGGTAAGATAGTCCCCTTGTACCGCCATATAACGCTGTGCGGCGATGTCTTTGGCAAAACGTCGGTGCAGTTTAGTAACTGTGTTTGCGTCTAAGTCGTAGGCGCAACCAGACCAACCCTGTTGAAGCAACAGGGAGCTTAACTCGCCTGCGCCTGGCCCCACTTCAATAAAATGGCCGGGTGGCAGTAACTGTAGGCGTTTTTGCACATACATTAACTGGAGCAATGTGCCAGGCGGCAATACGGTCATAATTTGGCGGCTCTAGTAACAAGGAATTGGGCAATAGAAGCCGCTTCCGTAAAGCCAAACCCCAGAATATCGATAGCACTGGCCGACAAATACGCCTTATCTATATTTAAAGGGAGGCTAATCTGTTGCTTGAAATAAGGTATGTTGTAAATGTGGTTGACCGCACGGCGGTCGGCATGGGTTTGGTTGCGGCCACCCGCGTGGAACAACATGGCATCAAGAACGATAAATTGCCCAGCGGTGGCCTTAATTTGCACGGCATTTTTTTGAATATACCGTTCCGAAGGCAACGCGGCCATTTTGTGCGATGCCGGCAGCACATAGGTGGCACCGTTGTCGGCGGTGAAATCATCAATGCAGAATAGTGCATTGATTGCTAATGGTTTTGATGAAACAAAATGCTGATACGGTAAATCCCTATGCCAAGCACCTTGGTTGTAGGTTTCTTGAGCCGGGTTGATGATGCCATTTTGTTGGTTAAGGATAAATTTTCCGGTAAGCAAATGCGTAACTAATGACAGCACCTTATCATTCAGAGCCAAACCTATAAATACATCACCGCCATGCGTTAGCAAAGCTCGGAGGGTATGTTGTTCGTTGATAGCTTTAAGGGAGGCTTCGCCATAAAGGCGCAAATAACTTGCCTTGGCTTGGTCAAAGGCTTTGGCAATATGCTGGGTTTCCGATAACGAATAACCCGAATCAACCACTGCGAAGCCGAGGTTTTGAATGTGTTCGGCTGCTTCTGCCAGTGCTGTATCCGAGCAGTTTTGCTCAAGAATACCGTAACTTGTGGCAGGAACATTATGCACGATGATAATTTGGTCAGTTTTTGCGTTAGGATATTGTATCTTTGAAAAATTATAGTATAAATTAAATAATTTGCATAATATGTGTGTGAATGGAGGATAAGACCATCAAGTCGTATTGGTTTGTATCATCTGACGCATAATTTTCTAATTGCAAATGGCTTAATTACGGATCATACATGGAGTTTATAAAAGAACCACCTTTTTTTGGAAAAAAAGCCCGTTTAATCGCACTTTATTTACCCCAATATCACCCTATCCCCGAAAATGACCAATGGTGGGGCAAAGGCTTTACTGAATGGACAAATACCGCTAAGGCTAAGCCTTTATTTTGGCGACATTATCAGCCCCATATTCCGGCGGATCTGGGGTTTTATGATTTGCGGGTACCGGAAACCCGTGCCGCTCAAGCCAATATGGCCCGGCAATACGGTATCGAAGCATTTTGCTACTATCATTATTGGTTTGCCGGACAACGGCTACTTGAAAGGCCTTTTGAAGAGGTATTGGCATCGGGACAGCCAGACTTTCCGTTTTGTTTGTGTTGGGCCAACCAAACTTGGTCGGGAATCTGGCATGGTGCAGCAAATAAAATATTGATAAAACAAACATATCCGGGTATGGATGACCATCGTCGGCATTTTGCCTATTTATTGCCGGCGTTTTTAGATAAGCGTTATTTATGTGTTGACGGCAAGCCGGTTTTTGTTATCTATAATCCTAGAGAATTGCCTGATCCTATGCAAGTGACTGACCTTTGGCGAGAGTTGGCAGTACAGGCAGGGTTGCCAGGACTGTTTCTGATTGCAGAAACACGGTTATCCCCACATTGGGATCCTAAACAGGCCGGTTTTGATGCCAGCATAGACTTACATTTTCCATTGGAAAAAAAATGGCTGTCTTGGCGCCAGCCCTGGCTTAAGTTAACAAGGATATGCAAGAAAAAACTTTCCCAATGGTGTGGCTTACCGATGGTTTACGATTATAAAAAAATTAGTGGGCAACTCATTGAAGAACCTGTCAGTGGTATCGAAAGCTATCCTTGCGTGATTCCAAATTGGGATAATACGCCGCGTAGCGGCAAGCTCGGTATAGTCTTACACAATTCCACGCCTGAATATTTTCGCCACCATTTACAAAAGGCCTTACAACGCGTTCAGCAGTTGCCTGAACAACGGCGTTTCGTGTTTATTAAATCATGGAACGAATGGGCGGAAGGCAATCATTTGGAACCGGATTTGCGGTTTGGTCACGGCTA
>JACXTQ010000234.1 GCA_016919605.1 Methylovulum sp. | reverse complement strand
GTGGCGAGCGAGTGACCAGGACGGCTGGGGCAGCCGAAGGCATAGCGGGTCGCGTGATTTTTGCTGATTTTTGGGTAGGACACCCAAAAATCTTTCGCAAAAATAGCGACTCCCCTTATATGCACTGTGTAGTTGTTAAATTTTTGGTAATCTTGGTAAAGCCGATGAGCCTGTAAATAAACTGCGGTGTCAGTTAAACCCAAACCTTGCCCTGCGTATTCGGTAGCAAATTTCTGCAAATTTATAAGTAAGTTTTCAATATATTGAAAATCTTGACACGGGACTAGGTTAAAAGGCGACTCTTTAGATAGGCTATTTTCTACATCGATGACAAACTGTTCAGCAAGTTTTTGCCGATGATAACCATTTTTAATATGGGCGATATGGTTCGCCAACTCAAAAATGACCGGAACCGGAATATAAAGGCGATTCCGGTTTGTTATCGCGGTGTTAAACCGTTGCCATATTTCACGGTGCGAAGTGTCTTTGTAGTGTCCGTCAACTTTGTAATATTCGACCAGATAACTGGTATCCACCACATAAACGGCTTTTTTCATTGGCATGAGGCCAGCCACGCTGAAGCAATTTTTTGTTGTTCTTGGGCAAATCCAGGGTCTAAATAATGCTCAATGACATTGCGGGTCATCAGTCCGCCCAGCTTGCCTTTTTGCATTAAGATGTCCACATCGGGCAACTCAAAAAACGAGGTCAGTTTTGCTGATTGGCTGGGTTTGTCATAATGGCAAACCACTACGCACTCAAGCTGCTCATCGCTCAAGCTATCCAGAGTGGCGGGATTATGAGTGGTGATTAAGGTATTCAGGTGGCGGCGGTTACTGGCTTCCCAGATGGCATCAACTAGGACATTGACTCTGGAGGCGTGGACACCATTGTCGATTTCTTCAACGATGATGCGTGAACCTTCGGGGACGGTTTCTAAGGCGGTCAAAATGGCTAAGGCGCGGAGTGTGCCATCGGATAACAATTTTGCGCTGATGGTTTCACCATTGGGGTATTTTAGGGCGAACAGCACATCACTATTATCTGAGGTGGTGATAAACTCAAAGCTGATAAAAGCCTCTTCGGGCAGTTGCCTAATGCGCTCTAAAATGCGATCTAGTGCTTCGGGGCTGTTTTGCTGTAAATAGTAAAGCACTGAGGACAGGTTGGAGCCGTTCCTGCTTAATGAGCGTAACCCTATAGGGTTGTATTCCCTGATAATACGCGGATAAATGTCAAACACATGGGTGTCAACATATTGGCTTAACAATGGAGCCTCTGGAGGCGTGTGCTGAGTGAAAACCCTTGGTTTAGCGCTTTGATTAACGGCAACAAAAGCGGTTAGCAATAAACTGGCAATACCTAATTTGTTGAGTCCTTTATCTTCCGAAGACAACAACCCTAAGCCGCCTATTAAGCCTGTTAAAAGTAAGGTGTCGTTATTGGCTGGAGCATTTGGATTAGAGTTTTGTTGGGTCGGCAAATAGTCAAGCAAATTTTTACCATCAACCATAGCTTGTTTGCTAATTTGCAGAACGGGCTTTAAGTTTGCCGTTATCTTGTAATGGATAGCCTGTTCTTTGTCCGCAAAGGTAATCTTATCTTCAAAACCAATTGTAAACGTATCCTTGCCCTGTTGAAAACAGCCTTGCAAATTCCCTCTTATTTCAAAAGCCCCGCCACGCCCGACATCAGAAATTTCTTCTATATCCCGCCCCTTAAGCAGCTCCGCCAATAGCTCCACGCCTTCAATCACATTGGACTTGCCCGAACCATTACGCCCAATCAACAGCGTCATCGGCTTAGACAAATCAATCTTAGCTTCGGCAAAGTTTTTAAAATTTTTAAAGGTGTGCATAATTTATGCTCTTTACGGTTAAGTTAACCGCTGGCTAGAAAATGTAGCAAGCTACGAAAGAGAAGGTAGTCTAGCCAGCTCGAACAAGCCTTGGTTTTTAAACATATGTTAGTACGCAGGCTGTTTTTACATCTCAGATAATGGTAACAAATGCCACAATGGCGTAGCCATTCCAATGCCTCCCTCAATGATGCAAATGCGCCGCCAGCCATTTTTCCGCCACGTCTTCGGCGATGCCTTTACGCTGTGCGTAATCCTGCAACTGATCCTTATCAATCTTACCGACGTTAAAGTACTGGGATTCAGGGTGCGCGAAGTACCAGCCACTGACCGCTGAAGCAGGGTACATGGCGAAGCTTTCGGTCAGTTCGATGGTGGTGTGGGCGGTGACGTTAAGCAGTTTAAACAATTTCGCCTTTTCGGTATGGTCGGGGCAGGCTGGATAGCCGGGAGCCGGACGGATACCTTGGTAGGCTTCGTTGATTAACGCCTCGTTAGGGTGGTTTTCATCTTCGGCATAGCCCCAATAGTCTTTCCGTACCCGCAAATGCAGGTATTCGGCAAAGGCTTCGGCGAGCCTGTCGGCCAAGGCTTTAAGCATGATGGACTTGTAATCGTCAAGATCATCGGCAAATTCTTGTAACTTGCTTTCGATGCCGATGCCCGTGGTGACTGCGAAGCCGCCGATGTAATCGGCGATAGCGCTGTCTTTTGGGGCGATAAAATCAGACAGGCAGTAATTAGGGCGGCCTGGGGCTTTGACGTTTTGCTGGCGCAGGTGGTGCAGGGTTTCCAGCACCTCGGCACGGCTGTCATCGGTGTACACCAGCACATCATCACCGTCACTGTAAGCGGGGAAGAAGCCCACCACGGCGCGGGCCCCTAGCCAATTTTCGGCAACGATTTGCTTGAGCATGGTTTGGGCATCGGCAAACAGTTTCCGCGCTTCACTACCGATGACTTCATCGTCCAATATTTTCGGGTAACTGCCCGCCATCTCCCAGGTTTGGAAAAACGGCGACCAATCAATAAAGTCCACTAGCGTGGCTAGTGCCACATCGTCAATGACCTTAATGCCCAAAAAGCGAGGTTTGACGGGCAGGTGTGCGCCGACCGCAAATTTATTGGCACGGGCGGCGGCGATGCTGTGTTGTTTGGTTTTCGCCTCTTTGCCTTTGTGCCGCTCGCGCACCTGCACATATTCGGCGCGGGTGCTGTTGACAAATTCGTCTTTCAACTCGTTGCTCAACAGGTTGCTGGCGACCCCGACGGCGCGGGAGGCATCGGTGACGTAAATGGTCGCACCCGTGTAATGGGGTTCGATCTTTACGGCGGTGTGGGCGCGAGAAGTGGTCGCCCCGCCTATCATCAGCGGGATGGTGAAGCCTTGCCGTTGCATCTCTTTGGCGATATGCACCATTTCATCCAAGGACGGGGTAATCAGGCCGCTGAGGCCGATAATATCGACTTTTTCCAATCGTGCGGTTTGCAGGATTTTTTCGGCGGGCACCATTACGCCCAAGTCGATCACTTCGTAATTGTTGCACTGCAAAACTACGCCGACGATATTTTTGCCGATGTCGTGGACATCGCCTTTGACGGTCGCCATGAGGATTTTGCCGTTAGTTTGCCGATCACCGGCGGCCTTGTCGGCTTCCATAAACGGCATCAAATAAGCCACGGCTTTTTTCATGACCCGCGCCGATTTGACGACTTGCGGCAAGAACATTTTGCCTGCGCCAAACAAATCGCCGACCACGTTCATACCGTCCATCAACGGGCCTTCAATGACGTGCAAGGGGCGCTCGGCTTCTTGCCGTGCAGCCTCGGTGTCCTCATCAATAAAGTCGGTGATACCTTTAACCAAAGCGTGTTCCAAGCGTTTGCTGACCGGCCAGCCGCGCCATTCCTGCTCTTCTGGCTTGCTGTCACTGGTGCTGCCATCGCCCTTGTATTTTTCCGCCAATTCCAGCAATTTTTCGGTACCGCTGATGTCACTCTGTGTTGCCTCGCCTCCTGCATCCTTGCCGTTGTGGCGGTTCAGAATCACGTCTTCGACGGCATCACGCAAATCACGGGGAATATCTTCATAAATCGCCAATTGTCCGGCGTTGACGATACCCATTGACATGCCCGCCTGGATGGCATGGTATAAAAATACCGCATGGATGGCTTCGCGCACGGGGTTGTTGCCACGGAACGAAAACGACACGTTGGACACGCCGCCCGAAACCAAGGCGTGTGGCAAGGTCTGTTTGATGATGCGGGTGGCTTCGATAAAATCGACCCCGTAATTGTTATGCTCTTCTATGCCGGTGGCGACAGCGAAGATATTCGGGTCAAAAATAATGTCTTCGGGTGGGAAGCCGATGTGTTCGACCAAGATTTTATAGGCACGTTGGCAAATCTCGACCTTACGCGCTTGGGTGTCGGCTTGGCCGACTTCGTCAAAGGCCATGACAATCACCGCCGCACCATAGCGTTTGACCAGCTTGGCGTGGCGGATAAAGGCCTCTTCGCCCTCTTTCATGGAAATGGAATTGACGATGCCCTTGCCTTGGATACATTTTAGCCCGGCCTCAAGAATGTCCCATTTTGAGGAGTCGAGCATAATCGGCACTTTGGCAATGTCGGGTTCGGCGGCGATCAGCATCAAAAACCGCACCATCGCGTCTTTGGATTCCAACATGCCTTCATCCATGTTGATGTCGATGATCTGGGCGCCGTTTTCGACCTGTTGTTTGGCAACGCTTAAGGCGGCTTCGTAATTGCCCTCGATAATGAGCTTTTTAAAGGCCGCCGATCCGGTGACATTGGTGCGCTCGCCGACATTGACAAACAAGCTGTCAGGGCCAATGGACATGGCTTCTTGCCCAGATAGCCGGCATTGCTTAGGGATGTCAGGGATAATGCGTGGCGGGTATTTTTGCACCGCTTCGGCAATGGCTTTGATATGGGCGGGGGTGGTGCCGCAACAGCCGCCAATGATGTTAAGAAAACCACTGGCGGCCCATTCATCCAACTCTGCCGCCATCGCTTCTGCCGATTCATCGTATTCACCAAACGCATTTGGCAGGCCAGCGTTAGGATGGGCAGACACTCGTGTATCGGCAATAGTAGATAATTCGGCTATGTATTGGCGCAATTCTTTTGCGCCCAAGGCGCAGTTAAAGCCAAAAGAAATCGGTTCTACATGTTTGAGCGAATGCCAAAACGCGGCGACGGTTTGGCCTGATAGCGTCCGCCCCGATATGTCGGCAATCGTGCCGGAGATCATCACCGGCAACTTATACCCTAGCGTATCGAAGACATTTGCCACCGCAAAGGCGGCGGCTTTGGCATTGAGGGTGTCAAAAATGGTTTCGATCAGGATAATGTCGGCACCGCCGTCAATTAGGCCACGGGTGGCCTCGGTGTAAGTCGTGGCCAGCTCGTCAAAAGAAATATTGCGGAAACCAGGGTCGTTGACATCGGGCGACATGGATGCGGTGCGGTTGGTGGGGCCTAACACGCCCGCGACAAAACGCGGCTTATCGGGGTTTTTTTCGCTGTAGTTGTCCGCCGCCGATTTTGCCAGTCGTGCGCCTTCCAAATTGAGCTCATAAACCAAGGTTTCCATGCCGTAATCGGCCATCCCGACACTGTTGGAGTTAAAGGTGTTGGTTTCAACAATGTCGCTGCCCGCTTCAAAATAAGCGCTGTGTATGGCTTTAATGATGTCGGGCTGGGTCAGCGTCAATAAGTCATTGTTGCCTTTTAAATCGCGCTCCCAATGGGCAAAGCGGGCACCACGATAGTCTTTTTCATCCAGTTTATAGCCTTGGATCATCGTCCCCATTGCGCCATCGAGAAACAGGATTCTTTGGGATAGTAGCTGTTTTAATTGTGCTGATTTCATGTGCGGGGTAACCGTTAGCAATAGATTTTTAGGATGACAGCGTATAATGATTGCGCAAAAGTGGGGCAAACACTATTTTTTTTACCGAAAAAGGAGATGATGATGACTAAACCGACGGCTATCCAGGTGATAAAAAGCGTTTTATCGGCGTTTATCGGCGTACAAAGTGATGCAAACAGACAACAAGATTTTAGTCAAGGTTCCTTAAAGACTTATATTATCGCAGGCATCGTGTTTACGGTGGTGTTTGTGGGGATCATCATCGTGGTGGTGTCAGCGGTACTCGGCTAAGGCCGTTTTTGCGCCGGCATTAAAAAAGCCCAAGCACAGCTTGGGCTTTTAGGTGTCGCCCATCTTGCTGATGGGTTATTTTTTGACACCTTGTTTTACAGTGTCAACCATGTCCTTTGCCGCGCCTGATACCATATCGGAAAGGCCGCTGAACAAATTAGGCAAGGATAAGCTTTCTTTGGTGATGAATTTTAAGCGGATGACCGCCAAAATCAAAAAACCGACCAAAGGCGGCATCAGTTCCAGAAAATAAGACAGGAACGATCCGCCCATGCTTTGGAAGCCTTCTTCGTTTTTCCGGTCGCCGACGCTGGTCATATCGCGCTCATAGCCTTCGGTGCCGACATCTTTGCCGTTGAACAAATCGGCCAGGTAGATGTTGACATCATAGAGCAACACTTGCGAGGCCAAAAAGACCGCCGCACAAATGCCCAGCCACATAAATATATTGCTTGTTTTTGCTTTGATTCCCGACTGGTAAATCCATATAACAGCAAAAATCATTACTATCGCACCAATCATAACTACACCCTTCTCTTTTAAAGTTTTATATTTTTGTCAAAAAATAGAACAAGAACGGACACTTGATAATCATCTCAGAGCCTTCTTTTTTGATGACTTTGCATGATTCGTATTTTTCTTGTCCGAGCTTGGTCTGCTTTTTAATTTCACCATTTTCCACAGCATATTTAATGGCTATTTTCATTTCTTTGGTTCGACCTACCGAATCGGTGGCTGTGGTATTGAGGATACCATCGGCCTTGAAATCCCACTCAACTTTTACCGCCTTTTTTTCGCCGTCAAGTTTCGACGCTTCAGCGTATAAATTCCATTTCCCTAATATCTCCGAATTATCTTTTAATGCAACATCGGCATGAACAGAAAATGCCAATAACATGGCTGCAAATGGCAGTATCTTAATATATTTTTTTATCATTTTTCTTGTCCTCATAACATGATCTGCGTGAAACAAGAAGTTTAAACTATACCACACTTGCTATCGAGCTTTAAATTGCAATCGGTGTCAATAGCCCGTCAAACGGGCAATAACCTCTTTTTGGCAAGGTTATTTGGCAAGAGGCCCGCACCCTTGGCCCATGTGGGGAAAATGCGTGTAACTGTATAGGTTTTATGGCCTAATTACGCCCATAAGGGGCAATTAGCTCTTGACATTAATCGTGCCTAAAGTATTATGTAGCTTCCATTTGCTACTCAACTAGCAATTTCTAAAATACAAAAAATTACAGGTAGGACATCCATGGGGTTCATCTTAGATCTCACTTCAATGTTAAAAGAGCCAGCTGGCATGGTCGGCGCGGTTGTAGTTATTGGTGCTATTTATGCGTTAGTCAAATGGGTATTTGCTGAGCATCCAGACGACGAAAAATAAGCCGTCAACAAAATCCCGCCATACTTTAAGGCCGTTAGCCGTCTGATGACAGGCTAACGGCCTTAGTACGTTTATCCCCTGCCAAATATTTACCCCACAGTTTAGCGTTTTATTCTACAATTCGTCATTTTTTCACAAAATGCCGGAATGCCTAACTGATGCTGCCTAAACTCCCCGCCTTACTTGCCAAGCAAGTCCCTGCCACCGGCATAGGCTTGTTCCGTATCGCCTACGGCTTGGTTACCCTACAAGAAATTATTTTCCTGTTTTACTTTAACCATCTGATTTTCGACCCCATCCCGTTCATTGATGTCGAATTTCCGACCATCCC
>JACXTQ010000233.1 GCA_016919605.1 Methylovulum sp. | reverse complement strand
GTAAAAAAACGTAGGCCGTCTTATCGGGTTGTTCGCTTGCCTGACCACGAGCCAATTCTACAAAGTTGGCGTAAGTTGTTTGGGGGTTCGCAGCCAGTTCTGATTCTTCGATGAAGCGCACAATAATCTCCCTATGAGACGTAATTCAGATATGAACGGTACCAAGGCAATACCTGCCCGGCGGATAATCCGGCGCATTGCCCCAAAGCGATCACAGCATTGTAATAAACGTTTTTAACAGGCATTCCCTTCAGCAATGCCATAACACCTTGGATGGCGCTACCGCGCGTATGCCAATCCACATTAAAAGATATTGAGCAATCGAGGCTGCGGACGTGGTGAAGCATTCCCGGCGGCATGTACAGCATGTCACCCGCTTCTACAATACATTCCTGGACTTGCGCTGCACGATAAAGGGGGTGGCGTATAAAATCTGGGTTTTCGACATCTACTTCACACCATCGCCATTTATAACGATAACAGAACGGCAATTGGTCGTGATGCAATAAGGTAAAACGTTTGCGGCCTTGGATTTGGAAGAATAGGTTATGAGTGAGCAAGCAGTCGAAATGCAGAGGCGTTAAGCTATGGCTGGGGCCTAGAAAAAATTGCGCAAACTTAAGCCAGTCAGTCTGATACCATTCTGGAAAATAAGTGGTAGGAAAACCCTCAAGATCGTTGGCGGCATCCGGTAACACGCTCAATAACGGTAAGTCATGCAAATAAGCGGGTCTTTGTTTCGCCGTTGCTCCGTTGCGTTGAAGCAAGTTTTCAAAATTTGCCAGTTGTTCCAAATAGCTATCCAAACGGGTGGTAATTGTCCGTAAGCCGTTAACACCTTCTTCGTTTAAGCCTTGCTTAAGTTGGACGGGACGATTGCCCGCAACTTGAGCAAGATGATCCATAGACCAACGTGAGAGTGCCGGACAATCTTTTAGTGCGTTAGGTATAATGACCGGTCGGCTTTTTTCCACAAAGTCTCTAAAGAAAGTTAACGGCGATAAGCCTTCCTTACGCTCTAATAATGGATAAGAGTTTTTTACTGGCACTTCTTTTGCCGAAGACTCAGTAGCAGTTCGGAACGCCATCAAATTTTCCATAATGCCTCCAATAGGGGATAAGTTTCCTTTAATCGCCCTACCTGGGTTATGCTTAGGGCGTGTCGGAACGGGCGGTATGCTAGAAAATCTACAATCATGCGGATTTGGTTTGGATGCCAAACAGCGAATGAACTTTGTTTTTTTTCCGCATGGATTGACGACTTTTTTCCAAGCCATCGTAAACACATCCCCGAAATCCTATTTAACGGACAAAGTGAACCGCTATAGGGTGATGGTGAAACGTATTCGGCGACAGCAGGCCAAGCTTTTAAATGGCCGACAAGTGGAATGAACACCATTAGCCTTCCGCCGTTTGCGTTTCAATAAATTTTGTGCTGGCCATCATTGCGTTGCGCAAACTTAAAGGGCGCATGTCTGTCCAAACTGTCTTGATGTAATCAAGGCAGTCTTGTTTGAGACCCGTTTTGCCGACAGTGTCCCAACCTTTAGGCACTTCTTTATACTCCGGCCAAATCGAGTATTGTTGTTCATGATTGATAACTACATGGTAAATCGTCGTGTCTTCGTCCCAAGCCATACTCCACCCCTTTTTGTTATTACATTTGAGGCCACTATTTAATGGGCACAAATGTTCTATGTGATTGATTTATAAAATCACTGGTTTTGAATTAGGATAATAGTAGGCAGTGTGGCGAGATAAATGAATGCGACAAAATGTCGCATGACAGGCTATTGCGGCTTAAAAAACAAGAACTGTGTTATATAACGCAAATATTAAAAATTAGTGTGGCATATAACACTATTTATAAAAATAGACGACATTTTTAGTTAAAGAAATATTTTTATAAGCCGCAATGGTTGCGACCAATGTTTTTAAGAATAATGATGATTATAACTATAATCATCATTGTGATGATGAGCCCACGCTATCGCAATGGTTCGGACAGATTTCACCAAGCCAACCCCGAAGTTACAAAGCTCAGCGTAGGCGGGCGAGGATTTAATCAAATTTAGGTCACTTGCTAAGTTGATGTGCCGGACACAAGGTAAGCAGCGTTACACTGCAATTCGTAGTCTACAGAGGACAAATAGCCATTGGCTGAGTGTTGCCGCTCCCTGTTGTAAAAGAGATCCATATATTCAAACACCGCCTGTTTGGCCTCAGATCGGGTTTGATAAATCTCATGATGTATCAGTTCGGTTTTGAGCGTATGGAAGACGCTTTCTGATACGGCGTTATACCCAAGGGGCAGACCCTCCCAGCAATTGCCTTTACGGCTCATACTCTGGCGGATACTGTGTTGCCTTAACAGCGCACAGTGGCTTTCCGAAGCATATTGGCTACCCCGATCCGTATGCCATAACAAACCTTTGTCAGGTTTACGCTTCCAAACAGCCACTTGTGCCCCACAGGGTATTAACAAAGCGTCGTTAACGAGCTTGGCACGCATATGTTCCGCCATTGACCACCCGACTGTAATGGTCAAGTAAATTTGGACAAACCGCTGGGCTGCTCCGGATCAGTGCAGTTGACCTTACCCTAAAAATCTACCAGAAGACCTCCCAAAATTTTTTGTGGTTTTGATAGGCTGGACATTTCCCCTAAAATCGTATCTAGTAGCGGCATGGAAATTTTTTCAGAGGTGGTGGGGTATCAGAAACTACATTTTCCCCTGAGTTTAAGGTATCCTCTATTTTTTTCAAAAATAGTCCGAAGTATTGATAAAATACATCCTTTTTTAGGATAGCGAAAGCCCTAATCTACTATGAAATTGCTTATCCGTTGTAAGCGACCCTAATAAATTATTTATATACCTGTACCTGTAATTTGGAGCTTGAAATGATTAAATTGAAAAAAAACGTGGATTTTACCGGGCCGCAAGGGCCTGTGGTATTGGTCATTATGGATGGGATGGGGATTGGTAAAAATCCAGAAAGCGATTTTGTCAAGCAGGCAAATACTCCAAATTTAAATTGGTTGCATGAGAACGCTTTATATACAGAGTTACGGGCGCATGGCGTTGCGGTAGGTTTACCGGATGATGGAGATATGGGCAATTCGGAAGTGGGTCATAATGCCATTGGCTGTGGGCGGATTTTTGAGCAAGGCGCGGCTTTAATTGGCAAAGCAATCGCCTCCGGTGCGATGTATGCTGACGGTTCAGTATGGCAGGAGCTTATTACTAACGTCAATGACAAATCATCGACCTTGCATTTTATTGGCCTACTGTCGGATGGTAATGTCCATTCCAATATTAACCATCTGGAATCCATGTTACGGAAAGCGAAAGAACAGGGTGTTAAGACCGTTCGGATACATGCCTTGATTGACGGGCGTGATGTGCCGCCGACTTCGGCGCTGGAATATGTGGGACGCTTCGATGCTTTCTTAAATGCAATCAATGCCGATGGCTCTGTCGATTATTGCGTGGCATCGGGTGGCGGACGCATGAATATTACCATGGATCGTTATGATGCCAATTGGGATATGGTTAAGCGTGGCTGGGCAACGCATGTAAAAGCCGAAGGCCGGACATTTGCGTCCATGAAAGAAGCGGTGGAAACTTTCCGCAGCGAAATTTCCGGGATTTTGGATCAAGATTTGCCCGCATTTGTCATTGAACGCGACGGGTACGCTGTAGGGCCGATTGTTGATGGCGATAGTGTCATTTTATTTAACTTTCGGGGTGATCGGGCGTTAGAAATTACCAAAGCCTTTGAAGCCGATGAATTAATCGAATTTGATCGTGGCGGCAAACCCGATGTGATGTATGCGGGTATGATGCAGTATGACGGTGATCTGGGTGTGCCGGCACGTTATTTGGTAACGCCACCAGCGATCGACCGTACGATGAGCGAATACCTCTCGAATGCCGGTATTAAGCAATTGGCCATTTCGGAAACTCAAAAATACGGTCACATGACCTATTTTTTCAACGGTAATAATTCGGGTAAATTTCCCACAGAAACATGGAAAGAAATTTTGTCTGATGTCTGCCCGTTCGAAGAAGCGCCACGGATGAAAGCCGATGAAATCACCGATGCGGTGGTACAGGCGATTGAGGGCGGCGAATATCAATTTATCCGCCTGAATTTCCCGAATGGTGACATGGTAGGCCATACAGGTGTGGTGAGCGCAGTCAAACTGGCGGTTGAAGCCGTGGACGAAAGCGTAGGTCGGATTATGGATGCGCTGAAAAAAGCCAATGGCATCATGGTTTGCTCGGCGGATCATGGTAATGCGGACGATATGTGTGAACTGGATAAGAAAACTGGCGCATTGGTACTGGATGAGCAAGGTAGATGCAAACCAAAGACAGCGCACTCATTGAACCCTGTGCCAGGCATTATTTATGATCCCTCTGGGCTGGCCAACGCCCGTTTAGCTGATGTGCCCAAAGCTGGTATTGCCAATCTGGCGGCGACATGCATTACCTTGTTGGGTTTTGAGCCACCAGAAGACTATGCCGCGAGTTTGGTGCAAGTGGGTTAAAATTTCTAAGTGGGAGGGTCGACTTAGAACGCCAATTAAAAGTGGGGTTTAAAAGGTATCGGCCCAATAACTTGAATATCAACTTTTACTAATATAAAATTCCTTACTGTAATTGGGATATTTATGCCCGATACATTACAAGACTTTGAGTCTAAGGAGATTTTATGTCCGACCAAAACCCTAATAATTATTCCCGCCGCCATTTTATGG
>JACXTQ010000232.1 GCA_016919605.1 Methylovulum sp. | reverse complement strand
TGGGCGCTGATCCGAAAATCAGCGATGGTCATATCATGACCATCGGCATAAATACTGACATTGCCGGGCTTAAATGCTTGCAGCTCAAGCTCGCACGCCTCTTGATAACATTCAACCAAACGCTCAGGGGATAAGGCCATAGCTTAGGCAGTGCGGCTATTGTTAAAATCATACGATGACGATAACCTGCGATCCAGCAAATCATCGACAAGCAAATTGGCGATATTGACATCACAGACACTTTGTAAGCCTTTCCAAGCTGGAATGCTATTAACCTCAATGAGAGTGTACCGCCCTGCCCTATCTTCAATAATATCCACACCCGCATAATCCATTGCCAAGGCGGCGGCGGCCTTGACCGCTAAATCCGCTAGTTCGCTGTTTAGTACAATAGGCTCACAACGGGCGCCACGGGCGACATTGTTCAACCAAAATTTGCCACGCCGCTGCATAGCGGCGACAGCTCGACCATTGATGACAAAAACGCGGTGGTCAGAAAACCCCTCGCCTGCACATTCGACAAAACGTTGTAAATAATAAACGCCGCGACTACTGGTCAACCACAGCAAGTCGGTCATTTTTTCCAAACGACGGATGCCTTCGCCTTGCGAACCAAACAAAGGCTTACTGATTAGCAAATATCCGTTGGTCAATTCCTGCTCAGCAATGGCCAACGCCGCTTCCCGATCACGCAATACCCACGTCAAAGGGGTCGGCAATCCGGCAGCGTGCAGCAAAAAACTGGTCATACCTTTGTCAACACTGCGTTCGATGGCTTGTCCATCATTGTAGACGGGAACACCTAGGGCTTTTAAGGCGTGAAGTATATCCAAGTACAGCACTACTTCTTCCAAAGAACCGCCAGGAACACCACGCACAAACACAGCATCTGGCAGCCTGTGGGCAAATTCGGGAATTTGCAAGGGCAGTTGGCCTAAAGCAATACGCAAATGGCATTCGGTTAAAGAGATAAAGGCACTGTCAAACCCACGCGCAGCAAATGCTAATTGTAACTGTTTGCCATGCCAGCCCGGGTCATCGGTAAAAATGGCTATTTTGCCCACGATGCTTGTCAATAGGATACTGGATAGATAATTAGGGTGGTATTAAAGACAGCCAGCTTAAAGCAAGACACCTTAAGCCATACGCAAGTCTAAAGACTCTCGCCGGCTTAAGGTGTCCCGCCTTAAACGGATAACAACGCAAAAAAGGCTAAAAGCAACCGGGCAGAATCTATCCGCCCGGTTGTCCATACGATTAATTTTTAGCTTTGTTACGTTCGTTGACTTCTTTAATCACTTCGTCAGCGACGTTTTTCGGACATGGCATATAGTGCGAGAACTCCATAGAGAACTGACCACGACCTGAAGTCATGGTACGCAAATCACCGATGTAACCAAACATTTCGCTTAATGGCACATCCGATTTGATACGGACACCGGTGATGCCTGGATCTTGTGACTTGATCATGCCGCGGCGGCGATTAAGGTCGCCGATAACGTCACCGACATGCGCTTCAGGGGTGAAGGTATCAACTTTCATGATTGGCTCAATCAATTGCGGGCCCGCTTTAGGGATGGATTGGCGGAACGCAGCCTTAGCGGCAATTTCAAAGGCGATGGATGAGGAGTCA
This sequence comes from Methylovulum sp., assembly GCA_016919605.1. Classification (GTDB taxonomy): domain Bacteria; phylum Pseudomonadota; class Gammaproteobacteria; order Methylococcales; family Methylomonadaceae; genus Methylovulum. The sequence continues at coordinate 3,149 of JACXTQ010000232.1, read as the reverse complement.
ACCGCGTGGAAACCACCATCAGTCAAAATGACTTTCAAATCCAAACATGGGAAGCCCGCCAGTACGCCTTTATCGAGCATACTCTTAAAGCCTTTTTCCACCGCAGGCCAGTATTCGCGCGGCACGTTACCACCTGTGACCGCTGATTCAAACACAAAGCCGCTGCCTGGCTCGCCTGGCTCGATTTTATAGTTGATTTTCGCGTATTGACCAGAACCACCTGATTGTTTCTTGTGGGTGTAATCGTCCTCAATCGATTTGGTGATGGTTTCGCGGTAGGCCACTTGAGGTTTGCCGACGATAACGTCAACGCCGTGGGTACGTCTTAAAATATCGACCTTAATGTCAAGATGCAACTCGCCCATACCTTTCAGGATGGTTTCGCCGCTGTCTTCGTCAGTTTCAACATGGAAAGAAGGGTCTTCTTGAATCATTTTGCCCAAGGCGATACCCATTTTTTCTGAGCCGGCTTTGTCTTTAGGCGAAATAGCCAAAGAAATGACGGGATCAGGGAAGACCATAGGCTCTAACGTCGCAGGAAATTTAGGATCACACAGAGTGTGTCCGGTTTGGACGTTTTTCATGCCCAGCACGGCAACGATGTCGCCCGCTTGCGCAGATTCCAATTCGTTACGCGCATCGGCGTGCATTTCCACGATACGGCCAATACGCTCGGTTTTGCCGGTAAATGTGTTCAGCACGGAAGTGCCTTTTTCTAATTTGCCGCAATAGATGCGCAAGAACGTCAACGCACCAAAACGGTCGTCCATGATCTTAAACGCCAAAGCGCGTAAGGGTTTGTTGGCATCAACAATCGCATATTCGCCAGTCGGATTGCCTTCCAAATCCACTTCAGGCTGTGGTTTGACTTCGGTAGGGCAAGGCAGGTAATCGACCACACCATCCAGAACCAACTGCACACCTTTATTTTTGAAAGATGAGCCACAGAACGTGGGGAAGAAATCCATATTGATAGTGCCTTTGCGCAAGCAAAGCTTAATTTCTTCTATCGTAGGCTCTTCGCCTTCCAAGTATCTTTCCATTACATCATCGTCTTGGTCAGCGACCGAGTCGATCAATTTTTCACGCCAAATTTCCGCGTCCTTGACCATATCGGCTGGAATGTCTTGGATAGTGTAGTTCATCGGATCGCCGGAGTCGTCCCAAATCCAAGCTTGACGGGTCAATAAATCGACTACACCGGAAAACTCATCTTCACGGCCAATAGGTAGGGTCATCACCACAGGTTTTGCACCCAACACTTCTTCAACTTGCTTGACGACGCGATAAAAATCGGCACCGATCCGGTCAAGTTTATTGACATAGATAACCCGCGACACTTTAGAGTCGTTAGCATAACGCCAATTGGTTTCTGATTGGGGTTCAACCCCGCCGGAACCGCAAAATACGCCAATACCGCCGTCCAAGACTTTTAAGGAACGGTATACTTCGATAGTGAAATCAACGTGCCCAGGAGTATCAATGATGTTGAAACGGTGGTCTTTCCAGAAACAAGTGGTCGCCGCTGATTGGATAGTGATGCCGCGCTCACGTTCTTGGTCCATAAAGTCAGTGGTGGTTGCACCGTCATGGACTTCACCGATTTTATGGATTTTACCAGTGAGCTTTAAAATCCGCTCGGTCGTGGTGGTTTTACCGGCATCGACGTGCGCGAAAATACCGATATTTCTGTAATGCGATAGTTCTGTCATGTGTTTACTCTAGGGTTGGGCATAAAAAAAACTTTGGGGTGACCCCTCATGAACCTTAAATTCAAGAGGGGCAGTTCGGGCTGGGTCAATGGGCTAACATCTTGTAACCACTACCTTAGAGGAGCAAAGCAAGTCACCCAAGTAAACTATGCAAGGATTAGAATTGCTTAACCACCTGTGGCCTCCAAAGAAACCAGAGATGCTCTCTTTAACAATGGTTAGCAGTCTTGTACCATTTTTATTGATGTACATTTTTGATCCATTCAAATTGGTGGCGAATGTAAGCTATAAGGTTTTCCAGGTCTTTCATCATTACTATTTGATTACGATTACAGACAATATCTACATTGCCTTTTCTATAGAAGCCATCAGGACAACAAACGACTAAAGAAGAGGGCTTATTCGCAAGAAGTCCCAGCTCTAGAAGCGAAATAGGCGACTTGCTTGTAGGTGCAAAATAAATAACCGTTAATGTTGCTTTTTCAAGATGATCAAGCTCCCAGGTAACTTGTTCATAAAACTGTGGATTATGGATGGATTGAATCCAGCTGCTATCCCAGTTATCTCTTCTTGGATTATAAATATCAATAGATAAATCAGATATAGAATCAACAACTAGCTTTTGCCAATCAAATGAATTTCCCATATCAATTGTACCGCCTAGAAATATAGAAGACTTATATTTATAATTTCTGTTTGGTGCTTGTATATGGTTCATCCTAATTTCTTATTTACTTTATCTACAAGGGCTAACCATATTGAGACGCTTAGAACGTGTCTTAAAAGCTGCTCCACGGTTCGATTGCGGCGTTGCGTGGTACTCGAAACATCATATACCTCCCTTGTACATTCCGGTTTTTGTGTTTCGTACGCCTTATATTCGAGCTGCTCGCGACGCTTTTTAAAACACGTTTTCGCAAAGCCGCCTTGAAATACGAAGGCTTGGCCGATGGTCGCCCAAAGCCAATGAGATAGCGTTTTTAAAGCCACCATTGCTTCCCATTTACGTCCAGCTTTGAAAGCCGCCTATTTTAACCTAAAAAGCTGGCAAAAATATAGGAAACCATAACTAGGCAAGTGCAAACAAGCCAAAATAACCATTATCCGCCCTATTTGCTTGGCAAAAAAGTTATACACAGAAGCTGTGGATAACTTTGTGGACAAAATCCTAGCTTGAAGGGTTAGCCACGGTTTTCATTAGTGTTTTGTCAAATTGTACAAATATCGGCCAATACAATAAATCTTATATTTATCAATCAATTAATATTTACAAAAATTTATCAGGCAGTTATGGGTGATAACGCTACAAGTCATTGATTTTTGCTGTGGGCAACTGTTGTTGAATCAAAATTAATGGGGCTAAAAAAGCCCGCCCAGTTTTTTATCGTACCGATTTGGTGCAAAAATTACAACAGCAAGGCGCAGCGTCTGCCAGAT
>JACXTQ010000231.1 GCA_016919605.1 Methylovulum sp. | reverse complement strand
TTTAGCCTTACCCACCTTCTTCGGGGCGGGGCATAGGCCGCGCGCCCGATCACCAAGCGGAATCTTGCGCAGCCTGTGGCCTGACAAGCAATGGTCATTGTGTGACGCAAAGCTTACTAAGCGACATCGGCCCGCCTTAATTAAACAAACCGTGTAAAACAGGATGAATAACAGCTACCAAGCCCCTGAGCCTAGCTTAACACCAGAGCTGTTGCTGGAGCGTTTACAAACCCTTTTGGCAACGGCTCCCTTAGCCAAACAACGCCTTCAGGTGAAAAACTTAGCCGCCGACTTGGACACCGATGTGCTCTCTTGCGCCGCCGCTTTGTTGTACTTAATCCAGCCGCCGCCACCGGTCAAGGTTATGCCCACCGAGGCGGGCAATCCCATTAAGATGGTGCGTTACCGTTTGGACTTGGGCGTTCAGCATCAACTGACGGTGGACACCTTGAAAAAAGTGCTGGTTGAAGAATCCGGCGTTGATAAAAACAACATCAACAACATAAATATCCGCAGCCTCTATACGCTGATAGATTTGCCCGATGCCATGCCGGCGGATATTTTCCTGCACCTAAAAACAGTGGAAATTAACGGGCGGCCACTGGCGATAAAACGCATCAAACCCCGCTATAAAAAACGGAGCAATTTGCATCGCCGCCGTAGCAAACCGCGCCTTTTTAAATCTGGCAAGGCGGTGGGCGAGACGGAACCTGACTGATGCCCCGACCGCCTAGGCGGTTTCACCCCATAATGCCCTGATAACTGTATGACCACCATCGACTATATAAACACCCCCGAAAAACTTACCGCCTTGTGCGCGTTGATACGCGATTGTGCGTGGTTGGCCTTGGACACCGAGTTTTTACGCGAAAAAACCTATTACCCTAAATTTTGCCTACTGCAAATCGCCACACCGGACTGGGTGGCTTGTGTAGACCCGATTGCCTTGCCCGATTTGGACGAGCTGTTTACGGCACTGGAAAATCCGGCCATCGTTAAGGTATTCCATTCTTGCCGTCAGGATTTAGAAATTTTTTATCAAATCCGGGGCAAATTGCCCGCCCCGATTTTCGACACTCAAGTCGCAGCACCGTTGTTGGGTTATCAAGATAACCCCGGTTACGCGATGTTGGTGTCGAGCCTGTTGAATATCAATTTAAGTAAAGCCCACACCCGTGCCGACTGGAGCAAACGCCCCTTAAGCGAGGCACAAATCGAATACGCCGCTGACGATGTCATTTATTTGTGCCAAATTTACCAAATCATGCTGCAAAAACTGGCCGAACTGGGACGTAGCGAGTGGTTGCAGCACGATTTTGCCGAACTCTCCAACCCTGACATTTACCAGATTGACCCTGCCAACGCTTGGCTAAAAATCAAAGGTAAAAACAAACTGACAGGCCGTCAGTTGTCCATTATCCAAGCTATCACCGAATGGCGCGAAAAAACCGCCCAACAGGAAGATCGCCCGAAAAGTTGGTTATTGCGTGATGAGTTGCTGTTTGACATCGCCAAACTGCAACCGGAAACAGTCGGCGATTTGCTGGCGGTGCGTGGCATTAATGAAAGCGTGGTGCGCCGTTATGGCAAAGATCTTTGCCAGCTCATCACTGCGGCCAAAAACCAGCCACCCATCCCCTTAAGCGTGGAGGGCAGGGCGGCAAAAAAAAACCAGCAACAAGAAGCGATATTGGATATTTTAACGGCCTTGGTGCGGGTACGCGCCGAAGAAAACGCTTTAAATCCTAGCATACTGGCGACCCGCAAAGATTTGGAAGCGTTATTGCTTGATGACAATGACGATGACGACTGTCCGCTATTACATGGCTGGCGCTATACCATGGCGGGCAAAGAACTGGTGGGCTTGCTCAAAGGTGAATTGTTGTTGGGGATTCAGGCGGATAAATTGGCAATTATCAATGCAGGCGGCTAAGCCTTTGGTATTTTGTGGTAGATAAACGACTTTTAAAAATTGGCACCAGACTATGAATCCCATTTGGCAAAACTTCCTGCTGTCAGCTCAAGCCGATGGCAATACGTCCACAGACATCATGCCCATGCCATCCGGTGGGCAACGCTTATGTCCATTGGCCTACTTAGGGGTACTGACGGTCAGCGGCAAAGATGCGGCGACCTTACTGCACGGTCAGATAACCTGCAATATTAACGATGTTAGCGAAACCCACAGCAGCCTAGGGGCGGTATGCAATCACAAAGGCCGAGCTATCGCCACGTTTTTGCTCATCAAACAAGCCGACGCGTTCCATTTGTTGGTGCCGTTGGAGTTGCTGGAGACGTTAAAAAAACGCCTTAGCCTGTTTATTTTGCGCTCGTCAGTGACGCTGACCGATAACACGCAGGCCTATTGCCTGTTAGGGCTAAGCCCGACACCCCAAGATGGCTGGTTGGCCACGCGTCAAGATACGGTTATCCGCGTCCAGCTTGACGGTCGAGCCTTGATTTTAGCCGAGCCTGACGCAGCTATGGCTTTTTGGACAACGCATAGCCAGCAAGGCTATACGGCGGAAAACTCGGCTTATTGGCGGTTACGCGATATAAGCTGTGGCATCCCGTGGCTAAGTGTCGCCACTTCGGAAGAATTTGTCCCGCAAATGTTCAATCTGGACAAACTTGGCGGTATTAGCTTTAACAAAGGCTGTTACACAGGGCAAGAAATTATTGCCCGCACCCATTATCTGGGTAAGAGTAAGCGGGGGTTGGTATTGGTGCAAACTTTAGCGTCTGTGCCGCCCGCAAACACGACTATCTTAGATGCGCATAATGACACTGTCGGGCAAGTGTTGATGGCTCAGGCTGACGGGCAACAGTGTTTATTGCTGATAGTGGTGCAGCTGACCGAAAAGGGGGGGGTAAGCGAAAACGCGGGCTATCCGTTAAAATTGGTGACTGGCGAGCCGTTGACGGTTTTGCCGTTTGCAACGGCTTCGGTGCTGTCGGCATAAGCCCTTGCCTTTTTGTATCTTTAACTTTTTGCTGAACCGATTGTTATGACATCACTCTTAGATAATCAAGCCGTCATCCGTTTTCGCCGCTTAGGCACGCTCACCATTTTCGCGGTTTATTTGGTCATTTTGGCCGGTGGCATTGTTCGGGCCTCGGGTGCGGGTATGGGCTGTCCAGACTGGCCGACCTGTTTCGGGCAATGGATACCGCCGACCGATGAAGCGCAACTGCCCGCCAATTACCATGAAATCTATGCCCAACGCGGCTATGAAAATACCCAATTCAATCCCGTGAAAACGTGGACGGAATACACTAACCGCTTGGTGGGTGTCACTATTGGTTTGTTGATTTTTCTGACAGCTTGGTCATCTAGGATATTTTTGAAAACCGATAAAACCATTTTTTATTTGGCTTTAAGCAGTTTTTTTCTGGTGGGATTTCAAGGTTGGCTAGGTTCGACGGTGGTGGCCAGTAACCTTAAGCCCATTATGATTACCTTGCACATGCTGTTGGCTCTAGGTATTGTCGCTTTGCTGATTTACACCATCACCCGTTCGCAACGTGACTTTATCCGTCAGCTTGATATAGGCGCTTTGCCGCCCACTGTTAAAATCGTCCTGCAAGTAGCTATGGTCATGACCTTAGTGCAAGTGGCTATGGGGACGCAAATTAGGGAAGCGGTCGATTTTATCGCCCACGAACATAGCTACATCGACCGCCAATATTGGCGCGATGATTTTCCCCTCATTTTTTATGTACACCGCTCGTTTTCCTCGCTGATCCTGTTCACTAATCTTTGGATAGTTTGGAAATTGCGTCAGTATGTCGCCCAAGGCACTGTGCTGTTA
>JACXTQ010000230.1 GCA_016919605.1 Methylovulum sp. | reverse complement strand
GGTCGTTATACAACACCAACGGTTTGCCTTGTTGGCTAAAATGGTAAAAAGTAAGGCTGCTGGAGACGATGCGTTCGGGGGGGGTAAGCGCGGCTACTAGGGTTGGGAAAAACAGTTCGTCAGGTACCCATGTGGTTTTAAAAAAAGCCCGGATAGCCCGCCTTCGGCTGCGTTGTAAAATCTGTTGGGCGGTAGGCCACGTCAACGCCCACCATTGCGAGCCGAACCGAGGCTGTAGTTGTTCCGGCAGCCGCCGTTTGATGCCCAGTTTTTTCTGTATTGAGACGGCAAAACTGAATAGTTTGGGGTGCTTGCGCCAGTTAAGCCAGTGATGCTGTTGGTAACGCTCTTGCACTAGCCCATCGACCACCCAAGCCTCACGTTCAGGGTCAACGCATTCGATATACTCGCGCCCCGCCCCTGCGCTGAGAAAGGCCTTGAGCGTGGGTATGGGTTTGATGGGATAATCCGCGCCACTGAGCAAAATCACATAATCAAAAGTTTCCACTGAGTTTTCCAGCTCTTCCAGCGCCGCTAAGGTGGCGGCAACCATGCTCCAGCCACCCCATTCCACGGCGACTCGACGGGCAAAGCGTACGCGCTGGCGTTGACGCTCGTCCAGTCGGGTTGAGGCGGCTACGGTTAAGTCTAGCGGATTTTTTTTGTCCCAATGCACCACGATGCCATCATCATCGGTTAACAGCCGTTGGATGAGCCTAAACAGGTTGTCGGCATCGTCATGCGCCAAAATGATATAAGCCAGTTTCATGCTTAAAACCACCGTCCGGTGTTCATCAGCCCCAAATCGACGCATTGGCGCCAATTTTCAAAGCGTACCGAGGCACTTGTCCATAAGCGGGCTTGCCCGTCTAGCCCTGCCAAATACCGTTGGTATTCAAAGGAACCGGCATAATGCTGTTGGCGTGATAACTCTTCTTCGGCTTTTTCCCGTAATAAGGACACGTATTTAAAATGCAGCAAACAGCCGGTAGGGGCTAAGGTATCGGCAAAATGCGGCTGGTTTAGGTGGTTGGGCCAGGCAATATGGGTCGAGGCGATGTACGCATAATACCAACGCCATTTTACCAGCACGGTTTTGTTCAAGGCGGGGGAAAGTTCCGGTTGGTCGGCGAAAAACACCCGCCGCCGTACCCCGCCGCGTATCCACCAGTCGCCATAATGGGGGCGTTTGTCCTGATAATAGCCGGTAGCATCAAACCAAGGGCAAACCTCTAAAGGATTTTGTCCGGTATGGTATTGGGCGTTATCTATGGTTGTCTCACCGTACATGTCCAGCATGAGGCCAAAGAACGAGGCTTTGCCCTCCTGATCCAAATACTGGGTCAGCTCGTGTAAATTGCGGCTGTCGCTATAGGGATAAACTAAAAATTCGTCAGGGTCTAAGGTCAGGCACCAATGTCCGCTACCGTATTTGCGTAATAGGAAGTTCAGCCAATGGACACCGAATTTTGCCGCCTTATAGCTGGCGGTGGTATGCCAGATCGAACAATCGGAGGCCGCCTCGACATTATCCATAAAACCGTCATCGGAACCGTTGTCGATAAGCAAAAAATGGTTGACCCCGAGTCGCCGATAATAGTCCAAGAAATACGGCAGGCGCACCGCTTCATTACGCAAGACCACAAATGCCAGTAGGTCGCGTGGTTTGATGTGAGTGGTGCAATCCTTGACTAAAGTCAGATCGCGTCCGTACCGCCGTGCTTGCCATTGCAGCGGTGCGGCTTTTTTGAGGAACCGAAAGAGTTTTTGCAAAATATCCGCCTGATTATCTACGCATCAAATCGCCTGCAAAAAATCGGCGTTAAAATAGGCGTGCAAAAATGGGTATTGGGGCTGCAATTGCCAGCGAAAATACGCAGTGACCGCTTCCGGCACGGTGTAAGCCGGGCTGGCGTGGATTTTGTCATGCAGGGTGCTATAACCGCCCCAGGGTGTCACGTCTAAAAACTGTTCGATGGTTTGTAAAAGGCCTAATGGTTGTTGGGCGATGTGTTGGAAGGGCAAAAACAACATGCGCTCGCGGCCAAATTGCTTCTCCCAACGGGGGATATAGTCGGCATAATTGCCACGATCGGCAATATCAGGGTCTTTGGCCCAGTCCAGCCAAACCACTTCCGGTTCATCACCTGTGCACCCGCGCCGTTCGGCGTTCATGCGCAATTGCGATAAGGCGCGGTCAACGGGATCACGGATCAGCCAAATAATTTTCACTTCGCCTAAGAAACGTTTGACGTAAGCGATGCCCTCGTCACCGATGGCGCAATATTCAGGGGTGATGTCGCCTAATAGTTTGCCTTGGGCGGCTTGGCGTTGGAAAGCCTGCCGATACCATTCTTCGGTAAACAAAGGCTTGCTGGCCATGGTCGCCAGATAACGGACATACCTAAAATCAACGGCATGGGTGTGGTTAAGATAGTTTTTCAGCATATTTTTGACCGCCTGCTCGATATGCCAAGCCGTCCATACACGATTGTTTGGGCAATATAAGTGGTCAAAATAATGCAGTTCCTTGATGGGTGGCAGCCAAATCCCCGGATGTCGGCGTATTTGGTCGTACAGCCAAGATGTGCCGGCTTTTTGTACGCCTATACACAGGAAAGAGGGAAGGTGCTTCATGCCGGACGCGGTATTGTTAGGAAATATGTCAGAAAAATTACAAGATAGTTTAACTTAATTTATATGACAGCTTGATGATGGCAAGCTGATAACGCAACAGCCGATCAACATTTTTTGGTGTTTATCTGGCGCGTAGGTTGGCGTTAACCGCTTACTTTTCTTCCGCATAAGGGAAGCCTTGCTGCGCGGCATAACGGTGGGCTATCTCTGTGAACAGTGCCGACTTAAGCACCCGTGGCCGTTGGATCAGCATTTGCCAATAGCGCTTTAAGCCACGGCGTTGCCGAGCTTGCTGATGGAACGCCTGCGCTGAAAATTGCCCGGCAAAGATGGCTTGCGCGGTCGGCTTAAGCAAGCCCATCTCCGCCAGCCATTGCGGGATATGATGCCCTACCACCGGCACTTTCAGTTTGACCAGCCCCGGATTGTCCGCCATCAGCAATTGCACATGGCGGGCATCTAAGGTTAATAGTGGGTCATAGACCACATACGCCTGTTTGGCTTGCTTAAAGCCTTCCGCCGCGTTGATAAGGCCGTCTTGCCACTGGCTACGGTCAACAAAGCCGAAACGGGTTTCCCAAGGAGCCAGTTGCGCCGATAAACTCGCTTGTGGGTTTAGTGCCAGCACTGTAGTGGCACTGACTGCATCCGCATGGGCCAGGGCGGCAAAACCGCCCATGCTGCCGCCGTAAGTGATGACTTCGGCAAAGCTGGCAAAAAAACCGCGTGAGCGCATTTGCGCAAAAAAAACCTGTAAATCGGTTTGGCGATACCAATCGCATTCCTTAATCATCACCGCCATCACCGAATAACCTAGCCCTTGCAAAAAATCCATGCCCCAGCCTTCACGCTGGTCGCCTAAGGTTTTTTTTCTGCCCATAGGTTCAAACGTCACCACCAGTTTGGTTGTCACGTCCGCTAAGAACATGTCAATCCGGTAATGTGGCAAATTGATAAAAAAACGCGAACCGGCGGGGGCTGGTTGTTTTGCATCCGCTAGGTCAGCGGCGTGGGTGTCAAAGGGTGTCGGCATGGTGGTCAATGGGTAGAGGGGCGAGCACCGCCCTTAAGGTTATCGGCACAATGCCCCTCATCCCAATCATTAAGACGTAGCGGCTTCTGTTTCTTTAACGCCGTAATGGCTTTCGATATAGCGTTGGACAATTTCTTGAAACTCTTCGGCAATGCGGTCGCCTTTTAAGGTGACGGTTTTTTCGCCGTCTTCATAAACAGGGGCGACTGGAGTTTCGCCGGTGCCGGGCAAGCTAATGCCGATATTGGCGCTTTTGCTTTCACCCGGGCCATTGACCACACAGCCCATGACCGCCACTTCCATCGCCTCAACGCCCGGATATTGGCTACGCCAGACCGGCATTTGGTCACGCAAGTAGCTTTGGATGTCCATCGCCAATTTTTGGAAATAATCGCTGGTGGTGCGCCCACAGCCAGGGCAAGAAATGACCATCGGCGTAAACGAGCGGAACCCCATCGTTTGCAATATTTCTTGGCCGACAATGACTTCTTGCGTCCGTGACGTGCCCGGTTCAGGCGTTAGGGAGATACGGATAGTGTCGCCTATACCTTGCTGCATCAGCACCGACAGGGCGGCGGCGGAAGAGACTATGCCTTTGGAACCCATGCCCGCCTCGGTCAGTCCTAAATGCAAGGTGTAATCGCAACGGCTGGACAGGTCTTGATAAATGGCGATCAGTTCTTGGACATTGCTGATTTTACAAGATAAGATGATTTTATTTTTGCTTAAGCCCAACTCCTCGGCTTTGGCGGCGCTTTCCAGCGCGGACAGCACTATCGCCTTGCGGGTGATGGCGGCTAACGGCTCAGGGTTGCTTAAGGCACGGTTATCGTCCAGCAAACGGGTTAGTACGGCTTGGTCAAGGCTACCGCCGTTGACCCCGATCCTGACGGGCTTGTCATAGCGGCAGGCGAATTCGATCATCTGCTGGAATTGCGGGTCACGGCTACGCCCACGCCCGACATTGCCCGGATTGATGCGGTATTTATCCAACGCTTGGGCGCAATCGGGATATTTTTCTAATAATTTATGCCCATTAAAATGAAAATCGCCGACAATAGGCACTGAATAACCTTTTTTGTCCAATTGGTTGCGGATTTCCGCCACCGCTTGCGCGGCTTCTTCGGTGTTGACGGTAATGCGCACCAATTCCGAGCCAGCCGTGGATAGCTCAATGATTTGTTTGACCGTGGAGTGGATGTCGGCGGTGTCGGTGTTGGTCATCGACTGCACCACAATTGGCGCGCCCCCGCCAACCTTGACATTACCGACCATAACCGGATGGGTGATTTTTCTTAGGCTTAGAGACATGGGTAAAATCTTCTTAGGAAATGAATAGGATTAACAGCATTATACGCGATAGCGGCGGCTGAGGCGACGTTGTCAAGTGGCCATCGTGCTTATTTGGGTGCAGGGGCTGGAGTAGGCACTGGAACCGGAACGGCCACCGGCGACTCTACGGTTTTGGTGGTTTCGACTGGCTTTAATTTTTCGCGGTGGCCTTCCCCCCAGAGCGTCAGCGTTATCATCACCAGCACGGTAGTGATGATGACAATTAAAAAACGGTCGGGTTTTTTTAAGAAAAATAACGGCCATTGGGGTTTAATCATTCCGATGATAAAAAAAAGGACAGTCCATAAAGCCATGTCGATAGCGGCTGTTATCATTGTATTTACCTGTTAAGCTTAGGTTTAAAAAAGTACAGCGTGAGCTGTGTTAAAGTTTTGCAAGGCCACGCAAACCAATGGCGGCGGCAATCTGCCTATTTTAAACATTAAAACGTCGCCGCGCTGTGGTTTGCCGATTATTTTAGGGTTCTTTATCCCCTACTTTACCGTAGCGGGACAAATTGACAAGGCATAAGTTAAGCCAAAAAGAAGCAGTCATTCATCATCACACGGGAGTTGTTATGGGCGGTTTTGGTATTTTTGCATTAGTTTTACTGGTATTCGCCATTTTATTGGTGCTGATGAGCGTCATTTCCGTGCCGCAGGGTATGGAATATACGGTTGAGCGGTTCGGTAAGTATACCAACACCCTCACCCCCGGCCTGAATATTATCATGCCGATCATTGATAGGATCGGCAAGAAAATGATCATGATGGAGCAAGTCATGGATGTGCCGTCACAAGAAGTCATCACCAAAGACAATGCGATGGTGACGGTGGACGGCGTGGTGTTTTATCAGGTCATGGATGCCGCCAAAGCCGCCTATGAAGTCAGTAAACTGGATTGGGCCATTCTCAATCTGGTCATGACCAACATCCGTACCGTCATGGGTTCGATGGATTTGGACGAGCTATTGTCACGCCGTGACGACATCAACGCACGGCTATTGACCGTGGTTGATGATGCCACCACCCCGTGGGGCATTAAGGCAACCCGTATCGAAATCAAGGACATTGCCCCACCCAAAGATTTGGTGGAAGCGATGGGGCGGCAAATGAAAGCGGAACGGCTGAAACGGGCCTCCATTCTGGAAGCCGAAGGCCTAAGGCAATCGGAAATCTTACGCGCCGAAGGGGCGCAACAGGCGGCGATTTTGGATGCCGAAGGCCGCAAAGAAGCGGCCTACCGTGATGCCGATGCCCGCGAACGCTTGGCGCAAGCCGAAGCCAGAGCGACTCTGATGGTGTCCGAGGCCATCAGCCAAGGCGACATTAACGCCATCAACTATTTTGTCGCTCAAAAATATATCGAAGCCTTAAAAGACATAGGTTCCGCCAACAACAGCAAACTTATTTTTATGCCCTTGGATTCATCCGGCGTGATCGGCGCCTTAGGTGGCATTGGCGAATTGGCCAAAGAAGTCCTGCTCAAAACCCCTAAGGGCGGACAATAACCATGGCCGATTTTAGTATTGTATTTTGGTATTGGTGGGTGCTGGCGATTGGGTTTTTAGTCATCGAAATGCTGATGTCGGGATTTTTCTTTTTATGGATGTCCGCCGCTGCCCTTTGCACCGGCTTGCTGGTCTGGTTAATGCCCACCGCCAGCATGGACATGCAGGTGTTCGTCTTTTCGCTATTGTCGATTTTGGCCATAGGCACGTGGAAAGTGTTCGCCAAACACACCACGATCAGCTCGGATAAGCCCCTGCTCAACAAACGGGGGGCGCAATATGTGGGCAGGGTCTTTAACCTCTACGAAGCCATAGAAAACGGCCAAGGCAAAATAAAAGTCGATGATTCCATTTGGAAAGTGCAGGGCGAAGATTGCGCCCTAGGCACTAAAGTCAAAGTTATCGCCGTCAACGGCACCGTGTTTGCCGTGATTGTTGTCGAATAGGTGATAGGATGGCGGCTGGCGTTTTTAGGCCTGATGGCTGTGAGATGCAAGCCCCTGTTTTTTTATCAGGGTCGGTGGGCTTACGCCAGTCATTTGCGAACAATCCTCGTTTTTTAAGGCAGACTGCTATAATTAACGATTTTATGGGGGGTATCCAAGGCTCCCGACCCCTTGCGTTTAAGCGCACCCTGGCTTTAGGATGATAGGCGACTGCCATGTTAAGCCAGCTTTAACAACACTTTGTTTGCCAATTGAATGTCTCGCTTAACCCTTGCCCCAGCAAACCCCAGCCAGCAGCGGCCTATCCAAGCCACAGCCATCGCCTGCCTTATCTCCATCGCCTTGCACACGCAAATTTGGCACGCTTGGCAAGGCATGGCCACACCGCCATTGCCCGAAGTCAAGCCACCCTTGGTGGTCGAAGTGGCTTTAACCAGCGCCCCCAGCCCCCAGCCGCCCGCCGCTGTCGTGGCTCCGCCGCCGCCCGTGCCACCCGCTATCGTCAAGCCCCAACCGGCCCCGCCTGAAAAAGCCAAAGCCAAAGCCAAGCCAATCAGCCCGCCCAAACCTAAGCTTGCTGTTAAGCCAGTTGTGCCGAAAAAACCGACACCACCGGACAAACCTAAAGCAGAGCCAGCACCACCCGCGCCGCCCACGTTCAGCGCCCCGCCGCCCCTCTTTACGCCCGCGCCAGCCCAAGCCAGCCCTAAACCAGCGGCTACGCCGACCCCTGCCGCCGCGCAGCCGCTGGTTAAAGCCGCTTATTCGGCGCCCGGCTTAAAAAACCCGCCGACCCGTTATCCGAAGATTGCGCAAATGCGCCAATGGGAAGGCACGGTCACGCTTGAAGTTAAAGTGCTGGCGGACGGTTCGGCGGGTGAGGTCAGGATAGTCAGTGGCAGTGGCCATGAAATTCTTG
>JACXTQ010000229.1 GCA_016919605.1 Methylovulum sp. | reverse complement strand
CCTTGTAGTTATCCTGAATGAAGGCGGCGGTGTAAGTGGTCTGTTGCGCGTAGGAGGCGTTGACCTGCCCCTGCCCGCCCGTCGGCAGCCCGTAAAGGAATGAGGCGAGCCCCTGCCCGATCGGGGCCGCGGTGGAGTTATCGAGCGGCCCGCGCGTCCAGTTAGTGCTGAACGCCATGGCCGGAGTCTGGAAGTTGAAGTTGGCGTTGATAATATTATAAAAATCAAGTGGTTGCATGTTGTTGGTGGAGGGGCTTGGTTAGGTGTAATTTAAAGGGAACCTTTTAATTATTATTTTCAGTGCTTTGATTTTAAAGGGTAATTTTTTAGGTCATCTCATAGGGGCAGGATTTTCAAACAATCTTTTCTGGCAATGGGTAGTTGTTATATCACACGGTGTCACCGCCGCACGGGCGGTTTAGGAAGTCCTATACGGTATCTGGAAAGAATTCCTTTTTTTGCCCGCCGCACGGCTTAAGCCTCTAAAAAATCCCTCCTGCTATAGCGCCAGCCTTTATTTTAAATATTTTTATTATCAATAGGTTGCCTATTTAAAGGCCGATTTTGTGGATTATTGGCTTTTTTTGTGGTAATAATTCATTTCATTGGTGGTTGGCTTGGTATATAGTCAGTAAGGTAAGGCGCATGGCTGTCGTCTAGGGTCTTACGCGGGCTAACATAATGGCCCTTAACCTTATTCTGACTTTGCCATGACCCGGACATGAAAGCTTATCTGCGATTTTTCGCGCTCCTGTTGTTGGGGCTGTTGCCTTGCCTGACTTTGGCGGACAGCAGCGAAACTGTGCCTTTGGCGCAGGGCTGGACGGCACTGGTCAAATTCAAGGGCGAATGTGCCGTGTGCGATGGCACTAGCCTGAGCCTGACTCTGTCCAAAAAGGGCCGACGTAGCGTCAGGCAACAGTTTGGCCGGGGTGATCTCGCCGTCGCCAGTTTTGCCGAGGATCGCTATACCCAAGACCTGACCGCCCCCGGCAAGCCGAGCATGATGGCCGTTTATTTTTCGCGTGATGCGCACTGTTGTTTTTATTACACTATTTATGAGTTGGGCGAGACGGCGAAAAAAATAGGCCAGTTGGATGTCGGCGATTTTCAGGACTTTACCCTGCGTGATCTGGACGGTAATGGCACGGTTGAAATCACGGTGATGGATCAGGTCTTCATGTATTGGCAAACCAATTTTGAGGACACGCCCGCGCCACGGGTGGTTTTTGAATTTCAAAACGGCTATTACCGGCCTTCGGTACGGCTGATAAAAAAAACTTGGCCTTTCCAAACTTTTTTATGGCAACAGGCGGCGGTGCTTAACTTGGCCTTAAGGCGGGTGAAAGACAACGGCTTTAACATTAGGCAATGGCAGGATTGCCACGACAGGATAGCCGGCGGGAAAAACTATTTGCCGCCCGAGTTGTTCGCGGTTATGGCGAATTTGGTTTATACCGGCAATGGCGATTTGGCTTTGGCGTTTTTAGACAAGGCGTGGTATAGGAAGCTGCGCGGCAAGGCTATTTTTTTGCAAGAGTTTAAGGAGCGGCTTTTGGCCAGCCAGTATAGCCGGACCCTGAAAGCGCTGAACCCGAAGTTTTTTTAAGATAAGTCCGGCCACCGCTTGAATTACGAGGCCGCAGGCCTGACCGTCTCAGCCTAGGGTATACCTGTTACGAGTTAAAGCCACCCCCTTTAGGCAATCTTGCCCATCCACCAGAGGAGAATCCATGAGACATTTATTAGTAGCCAGCGCCCTTTTAGCCACCCTGACCTGGAGCCAAGCCAGCTTGGCGGACGTGTATGAAGAAGATTTTGAGGACGGCCTCGCGCAACTGTGGGCACCGCAAAAACCTGGACAATGGAACGTGGTCGGCAAGCCGGAAACTAACCAGTATTATAAGGCCAAGGCCAGCAAAAGTTTTAGTGGCGCTATGGTTTCAACCCTCAGCGCTGTGGACTATCGGAATGTCGATTACCGCGTGTCCGTCAAGCATGATAATGATGGGCTTTTGGCAACGTACATGCTTTTCCGTGCCAGCCCCAATTTCCAAGGCTGTTTTAGCCTGTGCTCCACCAGTAAAGGTGTGGCTTATGCGTTTGGCATTATTGAATCGGGTAGTACCGGAGAGTTTTATATCTATAAAATGCGCAATGGCGCGTTTACCCCTATCCAATCATGGACACCTTCAAGTTATCTAAAACCCATTAAGCAATGGAACAAGTTGCGGGTCGTCGCCAAGGGCAACAGCTTTAAGTTTTACATCAACGGCAAGCTGGTCTATAACTATACCGATACCGACCAGCCCATCTACTCAGGCCACATTGGCCTGTTAGGCTATAGCGGCCCTACAGAAGTGACCCTGCACAGCTATGACACTATCATCGCCACGGCGTTGCCCGCCGCCGCCTTAAGCACCCCCGCCGAGACGGAAGAAACCATCAGCCCTGAGCAGCAAGCGTTCAACGCCGCCCCGCAGCTCAATTTGGGCATTGAGGGCTTGCCGATACGCTAACATCCGGCGCGAGCAGGTTGCGCCGTCCGCTATGACGGCGCAGCCCTCCGCAACCTTGGCTTAACGTTAAAACCACGACCCACCCCCCATGAAACCTAACTACTTACTCGGCTTAGCCCTACTGATCGCCACTCTACCAGCGCACGGCTTTGATGAAAAGGCCGCCGCCAAAATGGTCGAAAAATACAGCGCCCTCACCGCCTGTGAAGTGGGCAGCGGTTTTAAAGCCTTCAAACTCATCGGCAAAAAAGGCGTGGACGAAAATTATAGCGACAAATATGTCGTGGTCTGGTACGGCGACGATGGTTGTGCGGGCGGTGCCGGCACTATCTCAACGCAACTGACCGTTGTGAGCTTAGCCGCTTTCAACAACCCGATTGTTGAAGTCGATAATGGTGAACCTATAGACCTTGACCTAAAATTTCATGAGAAAGCCTACCAAAAAGGCGACACCCTCATTATCGAAGGCCGCCGCCTAGGCAATGATGACGCGCCCCAATTCCCCACCGAAGCCGTCCGCTATGTGCTTAAATTTGCCGATGATGGCAGCTTAGCCATAAAAAGCACCCAAGTGCTGGGCAAGTATGACGAAAACGATAAATTGATACCCGCCCATTGACCTGCACCCCCCAAAAAATTCCTCGGACAGCGGGCGTTTTTTGGTACCGTCAAGGGGGTATTAGTGGCAAAATAACGGCTAGGATAAGTTTAAAAAACCACAGCCCCCCGCTAATAACACATTAAAAATAAACGCCTTAACGGCTTTTTCGGCTAAAATACCCCTTAACCTGCACTTGTTAAAAACGCCTAAAGATTTACCTAAACACCTTACCGCAACTTGCCGACTATGCCCGCCGCCGTTTGGCCGAAGGCAACCTTGATGACCAAGAACGCGCCCACATCGAAAACTTCATCTGGGACGAGCGCGTACCGCCAGCGGGCACAGGCCTCTATGCCCAGCGGCTGCAACAGGCCGCCATCACGGATTTTGACAAGCGGGGTAGCGCGTAAGGAGCGAAGCGCACCCACTCACTCACAGAGCGTAAAGGGCATAAAGATTACGGGAATAAAAGCCCACACTACCCCCCATTCCGACATCCTATGCCGATACCCTGCGATATAACACGGCTTATCGAAGCCGAAACAACCCGTAATCCGCTTCGCTCCTTACGGGCTACCTTGCTGCACAGCCATTCTTGGGAAAAGTTGTGTGGATACTTATGACAATAGAGAGGATGCGCCCCGGCAAGCCGGGTCACGCCTCTCATCTCAAACGTTAGGTGTCTATGAAAAAACCATCTCGCTTTATGCCGCAGTACGTTCGACCACGAACGCGCCCGCTTGCTTGGGCTTTCCTTTTTGCGCTGGGTGCGGGTTTGTTGTATTTGGTCTGGTCGCATCCTGTGCCAATGCTGCTGACAGCAATCGGGCTCAGCATCTTTGTCGCAATTGAGCGCCTTCGATCACTTGCCAAATTGCGAGCTCTTTCCGATTCGCGGCGCGGAGAGTCCATCTGCAACTTTGCACGCCAGTTTGATCGACGCGTTGTTGATCCGTGGATTATACGAGCCGTTTACGAGCAGCTTCAGAACTACATCAGTCTTGAGCACAAGATTCCGGTTCGGGCATCCGATACGTTTGATGCTCTTTCAATCGACGACGAGGATTTGGATATGGATCTTGTGCTTGAAATCTCGCAGCGCACTGGCCGCTCGCTCGAACACTTAAACCGTAACCCATACTACGGTAAGGTCAGAACCGTGGCCGATCTGGTTTTCTGCTTCAATGCGCAACCAAAGATAACCTAACCAATGCGGTAAGGGCCGTAGGTTGGGGTGAGGTACGAACCCCAACACAACAGGGTAGGGTGGTCGTGTGTGTTGAAATGTTGGGGGTTCGCAAGCCCGCCCCGACCTACGGGCTATTCAAAAAAACCTACTTGTGAGTTTTATTTTATGAGATTAATCAAAACCTTGTCGTTGTCGATAAGCCTGTTGATAACAAGTAATTATGCCATAGCCGTAACCCCCAAGCTTTCTGGCAACTATATTTTTTCTTTATCAACGCGGGCTGTACGACTACGTACAATAGGCCAAAAACCTAGCCATGTTTTCTAGCGCACGGTGGAGGTGATTAAGCGGGTATAGGATGGCTGTTTATTGAAATGTAAAGAGACGCCCTTTAGTTTATTTCGCACAATGCGTATGAGCGACATTAAAATCGACTTCCGTAAGGGATTCTTTGTCCATGCACAGCCAATACGATGCTGGTTTCAATTCCGTTTTGCACGAAGCAGACAATGGCGCTGACACCGCTTTGCTAGTCCCTTTTGCCTTTTCCTGTTGCTCGAAACGCTGGGTAGCGCGTAAGCAGATATCGAAGGCTTCGCTACCCCCCTGTGATGCCTTCCCTGGATGGGAGCCGGGCGATAACGCCTCAGGAGAGGGGCTAGGAACGCTCTCTTGAATTTGGACTTCCTTAGGTTCGGCAGCCAATACGCCTGGCGT
>JACXTQ010000228.1 GCA_016919605.1 Methylovulum sp. | reverse complement strand
CGGCAAGTCGGGCAACTGCATTTTGTCAGCCATTGCTACCATCGCCCCAGACACCTGCCGGATTGGCCGTATAACCTGTTTGCCATGGTGCATGGCAAACAACAGCAAGACGTGGACGCGCAAATCCGACAGATTGCCGATGTACTGGGAGAGCAGTGCCGCGCCAGTGACGTGTTGTATAGCACCAAGATATTGAAGAAAACAGGGTTTCGCAGTGGCGGTAAGTAGCACCGCCACATAGGGTTACAGCCCTAACGCCTCATCATCGGCCTCGGCCACCGCTGCGGGCCACTGCCAGTTCTGTATCTCCGGCATATCCTCGCCATGCTTATAAATGTAATGCTTATGATCGATCAGTTTGTCGCGGATATGTTGTTTAAGGTACACGGCTTGCAAAGCTAGACGCGGTACTCGGTCAATCACATCCGCTGCCAAATGGAAGCGATCCATGTCGTTCATCACCACCATATCAAACGGCGTGGAAGTGGTACCTTCTTCCTTGTAACCGCGCACATGCAGATTGTGGTGGTTGGTGCGGCGGTAAGTCAAACGATGAATCAACCACGGGTAGCCGTGATAGGCGAATACTATCGGCTTGTCTTTGGTGAAAATCTCATCAAAATCCTTATCAGATAAAGCATTAGGATGCTCGCTCGTAGGTTGCAGGCGCATCAGGTTGACAACATTGACCACCCGAATTTTCAAATCCGGCACTTTCTGGCGCAACAAATCCACTGCCGCTAATATTTCCAAAGTCGGCACATCCCCCGCACAGGCCATAACCACATCCGGCTCGCAGCCATAGTCGTTGCTTGCCCATTCCCACACGCCGATACCGGCTTCGCAATGCTTAATCGCCGCGTCCATGTTCAGCCATTGGGGCGAAGGTTGCTTACCCGCGACAATGACGTTGACATAATTACGGCTACGCAAGACATGATCGGTGACTACCAGCAGGGTATTGGCATCGGGTGGCAGGTAAACGCGGATGACTTCGGCCTTTTTATTGATGACATGGTCAATAAAGCCAGGGTCTTGATGGGAAAAGCCATTATGATCTTGCCGCCAGACATGCGAGGTGAGCAAGTAATTCAATGAGGCGATGGGGCGCCGCCAAGCGATACGGTTACAGGTTTTCAGCCATTTCGCATGTTGGTTGAACATAGAATCGACAATATGGATAAAAGCCTCGTAACAGGAAAAAAAACCGTGCCGACCCGTCAGCAAATAACCTTCCAACCAACCTTGGCAGGTATGTTCGCTGAGGATTTCCATTACCCGCCCCTCTTGCGAAAGATTGGTGTCCTCAGGCAGGATTTTTTCCATCCACACCCGTGCGGTAACATCAAAGACATCATCCCAACGGTTGGAAGCGGTTTCATCGGGGCCAAAAATACGGAAATTGCCTTGCTCCAAATTGTTGCGCATGACATCACGCAACAATCGCCCCATTACCCGTGTGGCTTCGGCAGTAACCCCGCCAGGAACGGGCACATCAACGGCATAGCAGCGATAATCGGGCAGCCGTAAATCACGCAACAGCAAACCGCCATTGGCATGGGGGTTGTCGCAAATACGTCTAGTCCCTTTAGGGGCCAACTCCAGCAATTCCGGCATCAAACGGCCTTGGGCATCGAACAGCTCATCAGGGCGGTAACTTTTCAGCCAGCGTTCCAGCAGTTCGATATGCTCAGGATTTTCCGCCAGATTAGCCAACGGCACTTGGTGTGAGCGCCAGAAGCCCTCGGTTTTTTTGCCATCGACACTGCTAGGCCCCGTCCAGCCTTTGGGGGTGCGTAAAATCACCATCGGCCAAATCGGGCGGGTAATCGGCAGATCGCCCGTCCGCGCCTGTTGCTGGATAGCGATGATTTCATCCAAGCATTGGTCGAGGACACTCGCCATGCGGGTGTGGACAATCTCAGGATCGTGGCCTTCGACCAAATAAGCACGATAGCCGTAACCTGCGAACAATTGGATAAGCTCGTCTTCATCAATACGCGCCAAAATGGTAGGGTTGGCGATTTTGTAACCATTTAGATGCAAAATCGGCAATACCACCCCATCCCGTTTGGGGTTTAAAAACTTGTTGGAATGCCATGCCGTCGCCATCGGCCCCGTCTCCGCTTCGCCGTCACCGACTACGCAACAGGCGATCAAATCTGGATTATCAAACACCGCACCATAAGCATGGGTCAAGGCGTAGCCCAATTCGCCACCCTCATGGATAGAGCCGGGCGTTTCTGGTGCAACATGGCTAGGTACGCCGCCTGGAAAGGAAAACTGCTTGAATAAGGCTTTCATGCCGCATTTGTCTTGGGAAATGCTTGGATAATAATCGCTGTAAGTGCCTTCCAACCAACTGTTCGCCAATATCGCAGGCCCACCGTGCCCGGGCCCGCAAACCATTATCATATTTAGATCATGGGCGTTAATCAGGCGGTTAAGGTGTACATAAATAAAATTCAACCCAGGCGTTGTTCCCCAATGCCCCAGCAAGCGAGGCTTAATATGTTCCAGCTTTAACGGCTCTTTCAACAGCGGGTTGTCAAGCAGGTAAATCTGCCCGACCGCCAAATAATTGGCTGCCCGCCAATACGCATTCATACGCTCCAGCATCTCTGCCGACAAACGCTGATCGTGATTTTTAGATTCCATCATGCTTCCTCATGTTGATCGCTGGACACTATATCCAGAAAATTTAACAGCTATTTTGTCCGTTTTGTTCTTTTAATTCGCGGTATATTTTTGCATAGTTGCTCAAAATACAGTTACCCATCATGACCCAGCAAGCCTAACATCAAGCCCGCGCACACCCGCTCTTCCGCTGCGGGGATCACCAGCACCCGCGCCCGGCTACCAACACCGCTAATATCACCCCCGGTTTTAAGGTTAAGGTTTTGATTGGCCGTATCATCCAACACAAACCCCAACGGTTCCAGTCCGGCGACTATTTGCTCGCGGATGATGGCGGCGTGCTCACCGATGCCACCAGTAAACACCAAAGCCGATACATTTCCCAACACCGCACAATACGCGCCGATATATTTTTTTATCCGGTAACAAAACATATCAATCGCCAACTGCGCCTTAGCATCCCCTGCTTGCGCATGTTGCAAAATCCGGCGCATGTCGGTGTCGCCACACACCCCTTGCAAACCGCTCTGATGGTTAAGGACTCTATTAAGTTCAGCCAAGGTCATTCCCTGTTGTTGCAAGGTGAGCAAAATCATTGGGTCAATATCGCCACAACGCCCCGCCATCATTAGCCCTTCGGTCGGGGAAAAGCCCATTGAGGTATCGACGCTTAGACCCGCACGTATTGCCGTAGCGCTTGCACCACCACCCAAATGTAAGATAATCAAGTTCAATGCAGAGGGCATAACCCCTAGCCATTGCGCGGCGGTGCTTAAACTGTGTTGGCAAGATAGGCCATGAAAACCATAACGGAAAAAAGCGGGGGTCGCCGATAGCGACTCAGGGATGGCGTAACGCTTGGCAAACAGAGGCAAGTGACGATGGAAAGCCGTGTCGAATAAGGCGAATTGGGCGATGTCAGGAAACCGCACCAGCGTTTGCTCCACGCCCAAGCGGTTAAACGGGTTATGTAGCGGTGCATAAGCGTCCAGTTCCGCCAGCCGTACCAATACGGCTGGGTTGATGGGCGTTATAGTCTCGAACCAGTCCGCTCCGTGGACGATACGATGCCCGATAGCGACCAGCACTGCTTCAGTCGCCGCCAGCCACGCTTGCCAACGTGCCAGCACTGCCGCCAACACGGCGGCAACATCATCCATAACACCCAATTGTTCGTTAACCACTCGCCCACACCCATCCAAGCCGTCAAGCGACACATGGCCAGTATCACCATAATCGGCCACCAACACCGCTTGCGATTGTAAACTGACATCAAAAGCTTGAGTTTTTACCGAGGTACTACCGACATTGACCACCAATAACCATTGGTTCATAAGCTTATCATCATTAAGTCCGTTAACTTATTTAGATCGCTATGATAAACACGATAAGCCTATAGCGGCAAAACTTATTTGTAAATAGTGCTCAGATTGTGTGGGAGTGGCTTGAAAAGGGAAACCAAGTTCCCACCAATCAAGCGCATCAAGCCAACTGAAAACAGTCAGAAAACATGCCACCTCACAGCCCAACCTTTCCCTATCCCGAAGAGGTTCTCAAGGCTCTCAGCCACTATTTTTCCGACCATTATTTTGAGCAATTTTATTGGCCTGTATAGTAGAGCGAATAAGACCATTGTGCTATTGTGGCGGCGCGATGGGTTTGATAGCAGATGTAACGCCGAACAGCTTCTTCATTACCGTCACTTGACAACGAAACTTGCGGACTAAAATAAAGTCTTCAATACTAAATAACAATAATTAAACGATGGTTTAAGATAAACGGCCAATAACAGTGGCGGCACGTTTTCCCTCCCGCCCTTACAAAGCGAGGTGGCAACCTAAATTATCCCATTGATAACGATGCTTAACACGGACTTTAGGAATTTAACATGATAGATATTGAGACAAAAGACCTAAAAATTGGCATGTATGTTGCACATTTAGATCGGCCTTGGTTAGAAACCACCTTTATGTTCCAAGGCTTTCTCATTGAGAACGAAAGTCAGATTGAACAATTACAGCGCGTCTGTAAGATGGTTAAAATCGATAGCGAACAGAGCGCACCGACACTGAAACTAAGGTCAGAGCTGACACCGGAACAGCAGTTTCACGAAACCGCGCAGAACAATAAAAAAAGCTTTGAACAAGAAATGGCTAAGGCGCGTCATGTTTATCAGGACGCATCGCTTTCTTTGCACAAGGTGCTCAATAATTTCCGTATCAACAATTACATTACCCTACCAGAAGTCAAATCCTGCGTTCATGGCGTAATCAACAGCGTCATGCACAATCCGGGCGCCCTTTTGTTATTAAGCACGCTACGTTCGAAACGGCAAGACACCGTCACCCACAGCATCAACACTTGCGTTTTCAGCACCCTATTCGGCCATGCTTTGGGGCTTAATAGCGAGCAGCTGTCACAACTGAGCATCGCCGCCTTTTTGCACGATATTGGCGAAGCAAAAGTTTCTAAAGCCATTCTCGACAAACATACCGATGATTTAACACCCGAAGAACAGGAGCAGGTACAACTGCACACTCAGTACGGTGCGGAGATGTTGCAAAAAATTCCCGAAATGCCCGCCGAAGCGGCTGAAGCCGCTTATACCCATCATGAAAGGATAGACGGCACGGGGTATCCGCGTGGCCTAAAAGGCTCCGAACTCAGTTTGATAACCAAAATCATCGCCATTACCGATAGCTATGAGAGGCTAACGAACAATAATGACCCTAAAAAACAAGTGTCGTGTTCCGATGCCCTTAAAACTCTTTATGCCTTGCGTAGCACTTCTTTTGATAGCGAATTGGTTGAAGGGTTTATAAAATGCTTAGGGATTTATCCAGTCGGCAGCGTTGTAAAGCTCAATAATGGTGCTATCGGCATTGTAGTCGCCATGAAACCGGATAAGCATTTGTTGCCCACGGTCATGGTTATCCGCGATCATACCGGTGAAATACGCCGCACCCCACAAGTCATCAATCTTGACCGCTTTCGGGATAAAGATGGTAGACCTTTATTGCTCATCAGTAAAGTCATTGACCCTAGCACTATGGGAGAGGATCTTAGAGAGCAGATTATCAAGGAATTGGGTATAAAAGTGGCAAGCATCCCAAGGCTTGAGGGGCAACCTGGATAACCTACCCTCCAGTTAATTTTCGCTAAGAGTAAAAAGCAACCACCAAAAAGCTCCCATGGTGTTCGAGTGGACTTCGCAGAAACCGTCGCCACCTTCGTTACGGATACACCCCTATGCCGAAGGGTTAACCGCCTTAGCAGATAGCTCCAAGCCTCCAAAAGGGCAAGGAGCGTATTATCTCTGGAGAACCGTAGGATGGTTAAGCTCACCGCTTGGTTTTTATCCGAACAACTTGGAGTTTTTACTGTTCCTAAAAACCAATGGCTTTTCTTCAACCGCCAAGGCGGCCTGCTTAGCCGATTCTATTGCCTCTTGCACCACGCCATGCCGATCTGATTTGCTGCACACCGGATCGGCATTGTACATATCCCCTGTCAGCAAATACGCTTGGCAACGGCAACCGCCGAAATCTTTGGCCTTCTCGTCACAACTACGGCAAGGCTCTTTCATCCATTCAAAGCCTCGGAAAAAATTAAAGGCTTTTGATTCATACCAGATATCGGCAATACTGTAATCGTTGACATTAGGGCAATCCAAGCCCGGCAACTCACGCGCCGAGTGGCAAGGCAAGGCCACCCCATCAGGGGCGATGGTCAGAAAAGTGGTTCCCCAACCGTTCATACAGGCCTTGGGGCGATCTTCATAAAAATCTGGCACGACATAATAAATTTTCATCTTACCGGCCACCGTTTCCTTAAACGCTTGGGCAATGGCTTCGGCTTGCTCAAACTGCTCCTTGGTCGGCAACAACAAATCTCGGTTAACATGCGCCCAACCATAATACTGAGTGTTGGCAAGCTCTAAATAATCAGCGCCCAGCTCTTGGGCCATTGCCAAAATTTCCGGCATTTGGTGGATGTTTTCCCGATGGATCACCACACATAACACCATTGGATAGCCATGCTTTTTGACCAGACGGGCGACTTCTTTTTTATGTGCAAACGAAGCCGTACCTGCAATATGGTCGTTAAGTTCTTGGCTACTGGCTTGGATGCTGACCTGGATATGATCTAGCCCCGCTTCTTTTAGTTGGACAATTTTCTCCTCGGTCATGCCATAGCCTGAGGTAATCAGGTTGGAATAATAGCCCAAATCCCGCGCGTGCTTGACCAATTGTGGCAAATCCGAACGTGTCAGCGGTTCGCCCCCCGAAAAACCCAATTGCACCGCGCCCAATTTCCGCGCTTGTTCCAAAACCCGTTTCCAGTCATCCGTGCTTAATTCCGCCTTATAGCTCGCATAATCCAAGGGATTGGAGCAATAAGGGCACTGCAAAGGGCAAGCGTAAGTCAGTTCGGCCAGTAACCAGCGCGGAGGCGTGGTCTTGGTTAAATTATTGTTGTATCCAGCCATTGTTTAAGGCGACCTCCAAAAAAGCGGAAATATCATTGTGCAAACCGGACGTGGCGAATTTCTGCTCCAAGTCACCGACAATATCGGTAAGCGTATGTACGCCATCACAACACTTTAAAATTTCCGCCGAACTTTGGTTAAGCTCGACCATGCCCTCAGGATAAAGGATGACAAATTTTTGCTGGGCTTCTTCCCACTGCAAGCGATGGGTACGGGAGATTGAAAGGGGCAATTGCGGGTTTAAGGTCATAAGGTAGCGTATGGGTTAGTGATGCCGTTTTTTAACGGCCCGATCAGGGACAAGCGTAATTTTAGCAAAATCACTGACTTTTATAAGCGGTAGTTTTGCCATTTGCAAAATAGCCAAAAATCAGGTGTCTACATACAAGATTAAATTGATTAGCACTAAGGTCTTGGCAATCTGGTATCGCAATTGCACAGTATACCTGTCCTAAAACAAAACTTTATTAAAAACAATAAGCTTGCTTTACCAAGCCTTCCAACTGTGGCATATGCCATAGTCACTGTGTGATATGCCACAGTTATTAGCCGGACAGTCCCATAAAACGGTAGGGCACAGGTGGCTAGCAAGCGCTTTAACACAGGAAAACAGGCAATGACCAAACACGAACTGATCAAAACTCTGGCCGAAAAATGTCCACATCTAAGCAAAAAAGCGGTTGAGCAATCCGTCAATTGTATCCTTAACCGGATCGCCGAAGCCCTAGCGGCAAAAGAGCGGGTAGAAATTCGTAATTTTGGCGTATTTTCAGTCCATTATCGCATTTCCCGCAAAGGCCGCGATTTTATCTCCGGCCAATCCCTGCATGTACCGCCCAGATACGCCGCGCACTTTAAGGCGGGCAAAGAACTGCGGCAACGGATCGCCACCTCGGCTAAAGCGCTTAAATCCGCTTAAATCCGCTTAAATCCGCTTAAAAATAGTTAGCCACTAGAAAGGCCAAACATTACACCAACGCTTAGCCTATGCACCATCCATGATGGCTTACTTGGATTTTTAATCCAAGCGGGCTAATGATGGCGCTTGCAGAAATTTGCGATAATCAATGGCCACTTTCAGACCGGCAAAATTGCCCGCCATGATAATCAGTTCTTGGTTTTTTTTCGTAAAGGTCAGCTTCACCTCATTTAAGGCGTGGCCTTCGTAGCCTTCCTCTATACGCGGGGTGTCGAGCAAGAAATGGTAAACGTACACTTCTTGCTCAGGCTCGTCCTCAATCGCCAGCGGCTCACCCAGTTGCGCCATTACGGCGGCTTTTTTCGGCAACTTAGCATCGATTTTACCGACTCGGTCGGCATCGGCCTTCAATGATTGCTTGTCTTTATCAATAGTGGCGCCGGCTATGGATCGTAAGGACACTTCCAAAAACGCGGGCGGGGCGATGTGCAAAAATAACGGTGAAAACGACCACGCAATGAGTTTCTTTTCGCTGTTAAAGAGCATCTGCGAATAAAAACTGATCTCCGGTTTAATTAGGCGCTTATCCTTATCAATTTTACGGAACCAATACCGCCAACGCCTACCTTCTGCCATTGGCAGGTCTTCGCTAGGATAAAGCTTGGCGAGAGAGACAAAATCTTGGCTGTACAATAAGGGCTGGTTAAACCGTAAAGTAAACTCATCACTGACCACCACCTTAAAGTTGTGATCGAATTCATTCATTTGCAAATAAGTTTGGTAGGCGCGTAGCCAGTACATGCAGCCCGTCAACGCTGCCGCCAAGACCAATACGCCAATAAAACGGACACTGCGCCTAATGAAGGATGAAGACATCTATAGCCTATAGGGCGTTAATGACGGGTGGTCGAAGAAGGGCTTAAACCATCATGAGCCAACATAGCCTCCACATCGACCTTATCGAAACCATAATGAGCCCCACAAAACTCACAGACCACTTCAATTTGCGTTTGTTCCAGCAAAATATCTTCCAATTCTTTCCTACCCATAGCGCGCAAGGTACGCTCTATGCGCATACGGGAACAGGCACATTGAAAAGCAATCGGTTCGGGATCAAACAAACGGATTTTTTCTTCATGGAACAAACGGTGCAACACTTGCTCACAATCCAGCTCCAACAATTCCTTGCGGGTAATGGTACTGGCCAACAACTCAATACGCTCCCAATCCGCCTGAAAATGCTTTTGCGCCGGCAACTCCTGCAACAACAGGCCAGCGGCATGGTTTTGGTCGGCAAACAACCATAACCGAGTTTTCAACTGTTCCGATTGTAAAAAATAGGTTTCCAACGCATTGGCCAAATTTTCGCCTTCCAATGGCACAATCCCCTGATAAGGTTCACCATTACCAGCATCGATGGTCAGCACTAAGCGCCCGGCTTCGCCGAACAAATCAATCAACGCCCCCGTTTCGACCGGACTTTGGCTACGCACCAGACCACGGATTTTACGGTCATGGGTGGCTTGCGCGACTAACGTCCTGATAGGGCCATCACCTTGTGCCTGTAAAATCATCGCACCATTAAATTTAATGGTGGCTGACAGCATAGTCACCGCCGCCAACGCTTGACCCAATAGTTGTTGGATAAAGCCACCGCCTTGTTGGTGCTGACGGGCGGCTTGCCAGCTGTCGCCCAATTTGACCCATTCGCCCCGCACACCCAACTCGGCAAATAAAAAACGCTGTAAAATATCTTGCTTGTTCATAACTCTCTCAGTAAAGGTTTGACCTTTATTATAAGACAAATTCCTGATAGTCTTAGGAGAAAGCATCATACCCTAAGGAGGTCTTATGATTTTCTCCAGCTCCAAACAAAGTATGCCAAGACCGGATCAAGCATTGCCGGGCAGGGATACGCCTATGCCCATCACTAACCGGCATTTTGTCAACGGCCACCCCATCGCTGAGCCATTTCCCGAACAGGTGCAGCAAGTACTGTTGGCTATGGGCTGTTTTTGGGGGGCGGAACGTAAATTCTGGCAAATGCCTGGGGTTTACAGCACCGCCGTAGGCTATACCGGCGGCTATACTCCCCATCCGACCTATCAGGAAGTGTGTAGTGGGCGCACCGGCCATACTGAAACGGTCAAAGTCATTTATGACCCCGATAAATTAGCTTTTGTGGATTTGTTGCAACTGTTTTGGGAGGCTCATAATCCCACGCAAGGTATGCGGCAAGGCAATGATATTGGCAGCCAATACCGTTCCGGCATTTACACGACCCATGACGGGCAACTGGCGGCGGCCAACGCATCCAAAAACCATTACCAGACAAAGCTTAGGCAAGCGGGTTTGGGGGCGATCACCACAGAAATCATGCCTGCCGGCATCTTTTACTATGCCGAAGACTATCATCAGCAATATCTCGCCAAAGAACCGCAAGGTTATTGTGGATTGGGAGGAT
>JACXTQ010000227.1 GCA_016919605.1 Methylovulum sp. | reverse complement strand
TATTGCCATTTATAAATGTGGCAAAAAATAGCAGCAAACAAAATAAAATCCATTTTTAGCCACAGTTGTCGGGTTTATGACATCGATCAGTATCAATAATTATGCTTGGCAGCAGCCGTAAAATATCCGTAAAGCGCCTTGCCACAAGGCTTTGAGCCGCCCTGATAGCCCTGTCGTTGTAAGTTGGCCTTATTATTGAATGTGTGTTTTCTTAACGCACATTCGACAACAACGCTGCATATGTCAACGGCTTTCAAACCATGAATTCCCTGCTTATCACGAAAGAACAAAACAACGCCGACTGTATCGCTCGATTCGTTCAGTATATTACCGAACAAAAGCCGCTGTTAAAAAAACAATACGAGCAACTGCTTGCCCAAGACCTTTCACGGCAACAATGGGACGGCTGTTTTCAACGAAATGTGCTGGCGGTTTTGAAACAGGGGTATGACGATGCCCTGGTGTATATCAAAATGCTGCCGTTCGATAGCTCTGCGAGTCTGGTCAATCGCGGCTTGTCGGATCTGACCAAGCGATTACTGGCTGCTTTCGATGGATTTATAGACGAATTCCTGGTGTTTGTCGTTGACAAACACCGCACCTCATGCGCCTTATCCAATTTCCCCGACGAACATAAGCCGGACAAGACTTACGTCAATGAAGTGCGACATGATATTGCTGTGCTTTGGCAAAGCTTTGCCCTGGATGTTAATGCTTATGTTCTGGAATGCCGATAACGCAATCCCGCTCGACACAGGAAAGACGGGCGTTGTTTCCTGGAAAATCAAATGAGGCAAAAAATGGCATTGCTGGAAAAAACGGACACGCTTACCGTATCCTACGAATCAATTGATAACGATCACGAGAAGTTTATCAACCTGTTGAACGCTCTGGATACCGCCAATAACGCCGACTTTCCAGTCTTGTACCGGCAATTATATGAACATACCGAACGGCATTTCGAGCGTGAAAACCAGTTGATGGGCGAATACGCCTACCCTGGAATAACCGACCATAAGGGTGAACATCAACGGGTGTTGGGGAAGTTCAAGCAGTTTAAATCGCGGGTTGATAAAGGGCTAATTACCTTTGGACGTTCGTTTGTCAAGGATCGCCTTCCCCAATGGTTAACACTGCATGTGACGACTATGGATAATGCGCTGGCGATGCACATTAACAAACAGCCAAATGTTTAATCGGTTATGTTGATACCAGACTGTCCAGAGCTGGAATTAATTGACGGTTTTTACGATTCCATCGAAAGCGCACGACTATATCAACGATTGCTTCACGAACAAAACTGGCCCGACAACCGTTATATTGTCGCCGGACGGCAATTTATACTGCCCAGATTGCAGACTTGGCATGCCGATCCTGGCATACGCTACAGCTATAGCAACAACCTGCTGGAAACCCGCCCGTGGACACCGTTGCTATCGGGCATTAGAACCCAAGTCGAATCCTGCCTGAATTTCCCGTTTAATTCGGTATTGGTCAATCTTTACCGCACCGGCGAGGATTATGTCGGTTGGCATTCGGATAATGAACAGGAGTTGGGCAATCAACCCTTTATCGCATCATTAACTTTAGGCTCAGAGCGGCATTTGCATTTTCGGCACAAAAAATCTTCGGACCTTGGGCAGCTTTTATTGCCCAATGGCAGCTTGCTGGTTATGAAGCCAAATTTTCAACACGATTGGTTACATAGTATTCCAATAGATCCAGACATTACCGAGGGGCGCATCAATTTGACTTTTCGCAAGGTTATTCCTGCAGGCAAGGAACCTGTCGACTAAAGCTTCAATTACGTTTACTGACAATAGCTAGCCAAGGTTGCTGGTTGCAAGGCAAGCCATGCGGGCGGTAATAGTGATGCAAGACTTCAAAGTTGGCGGCGGCAAGAAAGCGTTCGCTGGTTTCCATTTCCATATAATTTCCATAACGCTGGCCTTGCACCGCTTCCTGATTGCCTCTGGGATTGGAAGTGAATAATATCCCCTCGCTTCGTAACGACCGATGCAGTTTTTTTAACACATCAGGTAAATGTTGACGAGGCACATGGAACAATGAAGCATTGGCATAAATACCGTCAAACGCTTGGGTGGGTAAATCCAACTCCAAAAAATTCTGCCACAACACCGGACAACCCGTCAGTTCGGCAGCCATTTGGCAAAATGCGGCGCTACCATCCAAACCTACCGGACGATGGCCAAGGGACTTGAAATGCAAGACATCCCTGCCCGGCCCACAACCAAAATCCAGAATATCCAGCGGTTTATCGTTTTTGCAGGCCCCCAAAAAAGCGGCGATGTTTTGCGACACATCATGGTCTTTGGTTCCCTCCCAAAACGATTGGGCATAGGCTTCATAATGCGCAATCGTTTGCTGCGTTATTTCAGTTAAATTTACGGTAGTAGGCGGTTTTGGCATAGTACGTCTGTTAATTCACTACTGGGACTTTGAGATGTTTACAGCAATACAACCATTCATAGTACGCTGACCTAACGGATCATCCGGCTAAACGAGTCAGCTCAAA
Source organism: Methylovulum sp. (assembly GCA_016919605.1). Taxonomy (GTDB): domain Bacteria; phylum Pseudomonadota; class Gammaproteobacteria; order Methylococcales; family Methylomonadaceae; genus Methylovulum. The sequence goes on along the minus strand of JACXTQ010000227.1, from coordinate 245 downwards.
AATCAATTAATTATGAAGGAGCTACTTGCAGCTAATCACGAACGGCTCGTCTCGGATCAAACGCATCCTGCACAACATCAGCAAACAAATTAGCCGCCAGCACCAGCGCAAACATAAACACAAACGCCGCCGATAGTGACCACCAGACAATCGGTTCACGCGCCATTTCCAGTCGTGCGCCGTTAATCATATTGCCCCAACTGTAAGTGGTTGGATCAACACCGATATTGATATACGACAGCACC
>JACXTQ010000226.1 GCA_016919605.1 Methylovulum sp. | reverse complement strand
GCATATCAAGAGTTGGATTTATCTTACGGACAATAACGAGAAAAAGGAATGTGACAGATTGCCGCGTGGCAGATTGTCGCAGCCTTGCCTAGCTGCGCGTCTTATAACAAATCGCTCAATCTGGCAAAATCGGCCAATGCCAAGGTTTCGGCACGGGCGGTAGGGTCAATGCCTACGGAGCGGATCTGTTCTTCGGTCAAGACCTTGCCAAGGGAGTTGCGCAAGGTCTTGCGGCGTTGCGAAAAGGCGGCGGTGACGATTTGGCCGAGGTTGGCAATATCACGCACGGCAACCGGAGGCTGGCGGTGCGGTATCAGCCTGACGACGGCGGACATGACTTTGGGTGCAGGGTCAAAACTTTCCGGCGGCACCATGAACAGCAATTCCGGTTCGCAGTAATACTGCATCATGACACTTAAACGTCCGTATTGCTTGCTGCCTGGAGAGGCACAAATGCGCTCGACCACTTCTTTTTGCAGCATAAAGTGCATGTCTTCAATACAGGTTGTGCTGGCCAACAAATGGAACAGCAATGGCGTGGAAATGTTGTAGGGCAAATTGCCAATCACGCGCAGTTTTTCATCGCCTTCGGCCAATTGCGAAAAGTCAAACGTGAGGGCATCGGCGCTGTGGATGGTCAAACGGGTGGCTGGGCCGAATTTATTGGCCAACCATACGACCAAATCCCGGTCAAGTTCGACCACATCCAAGCGGACACCGGTTTTTAGCAAGGGTTCGGTCAGCGCCCCCATGCCGGGGCCAATTTCCACCCAATGCTCATCGGGCCGGGCGGCTATGCTGGCCAGCATGTCATAAATAATCGAGTGGTCATGCAGGAAATTTTGCCCGAAACGTTTGCGGGGGGTATGGGTCATGATGGTAACAATGTGGGGGTTGAGGCTTGGGCCATGCTCAAAGCGGTTTTTAAGGCGACCTGAAGGCTGCCGACATCGGCGGTACCCATGCCGGCCAAATCCAAGGCCGTGCCGTGGTCAACCGAAGTGCGGATAATCGGCAAGCCCAGCGTGATATTGACGGCTTGCCCGAAACCTTTGTATTTGAGCACCGGCAAGCCTTGGTCGTGGTACATCGCCAACACCGCATCGGCATGGTCGAGATATTTGGGGGTAAATAAGGTGTCCGCCGGTAAGGGGCCGACCAGATCCATGCCTTGGTTACGGAAGCTTTCCAACACCGGCTCGATGACTTCGATTTCTTCCTTGCCCAAATGCCCGCCTTCTCCGGCATGGGGGTTCAGCCCACAGACTAGGATACGCGGCTTGTCAAGATGGAAACGCTGGCGCAAATCCTGTTCCAAGACGCGGATGACCGTCCGCAGGCGGCTGTGCGTAATCGCCGGACTGACTTCGGCCAGCGGCAGGTGGATGGTCACTAATGCCACCCGCAAGCCTTGGGTGGCCAGCATCATCACCGGATGTCCGCCAGTAAGCTCGGCGATAAACTCGGTGTGTCCGGTAAACGGCAAGCCCGCATTATTGATGATGCCCTTATGGACAGGGGCAGTGACCATGGCGGCAAACAACCCGTCCAGACAACCTCTGGCGGCTTTAGTGATGGTTTTTAAGACATAGCGGCTATTGTGCGCATCCAAACGCCCTGCTTGCACAGGGGCGGCCAACTCCACCGGCAATATAGTCAGGTGGCCAGGCCGGTGCGGTTGAGGCGGCGACTGGCTATCAAAAATAGTAAGCTGTAACGGCATACCCAGTTGTGCGGCACGTTGGGCCATCAGTTCGGGGCTGGCAATGACGACCAACTCGCAAGGCAAATCGTGTTGGGCCAGTTGGATACAAAGGTCAGGGCCAACACCCGCAGGCTCCCCAGGAGTTAAGGCAATACGCAACAATGGCGGCTCCATGAAAAAGTAGGCAAAAGAGTTAAAAGGGGAAGACACCGGCCATGCCAACAACAAGGCCGATTTTAAAGCGAACGTACTAGCCTGACACCGTAACCATAATTGATATTGCCATAAAAGGCGCTGCCGCTGGTAAAGTCAACAATCCACGCGACATTGTCATTATAAGAACTAGGCGATGACGACCACATCAAATCATAGTTTTTCGGAAACACATGGTTATTGATAAAATGTATCGACTTTCTGCTATCTCCGGCATCTAAGTCAATCAACGCCTTTAATTCTTCAATGCGCGGCAACCGCCAATCGGTATAGCCCTCATAACCGCCTTGCTTATTGAACAACTCAGTGGCGGCAAAGGCTTCTTTCCAATCAAAACGCGCCAGTTTACCGTGGATGCCATCATGGTACCATGCCTGACCCAGCGCAAAACGTAGCCACATCACACTGTGCCGAGTGTCGGTAGCAATGCCTTCGTTAACAACAAACCGCGCATCACCCTGCATTTGCCCAAAAATACGCTGGAAATGTTCAAAATGGCTGTGATCCAGAAATGGGATCGCGGTATCAGGGTCTTCGTAAATGGCGAGAGCCAATTTTTCCGCCACCAACTCATCGGCATCGCCCAATTCATAATACGCCACCGCCAACCCTAAAAAAGCCAGCGACCGCAATTGCTTATGGCTGAACGATCCGGCATTGCCTTGTTCAGGTATCGTGGACAGCGAGTAAAAGCCGGATAAGGCCCCCGACACCAAATCCCGCTTGGCTTGGGTGCGGGAAGAGTCTTTCAATTGATTAACAGCGCTGCTCAACATCGACAAGCGTTGCTGCTCCTGACGGGTTGCCGTCTGCGCCAAATCGGCGGTTAACTTAAGCAAATAGGCGTTTATCTTGGGCTGTGTGCTACTGGGCGCCACACCCAATTCTTGGGACACGGATTGGATTTTATACCTGAAGGTGCGGGCGGCGATTTCTGCACTAAAATAATC
>JACXTQ010000225.1 GCA_016919605.1 Methylovulum sp. | reverse complement strand
GTTATCAGCCTTGGGGCTTGTTAAACCAACTGCAAAAAGAATTGGAGCGTGATTACCGAAGTGCCGGAGAGGGTTCGATTGCCACTGCGGAATGGGTGCCAATGGTAGATATTAAAGAGGAAAGCGACAGATTCGTGTTACATGCCGATATTCCAGGAGTCAAGCCGGAAGATATAGACATCGGTATGGATAATGGGGTGTTGACCATAAAGGGTGAAAAAAAGACCGAAGCCACCACCTCACAAGAGGGTTACAAGCGGGTCGAACGCTCTTATGGTAGCTTTTACAGGCGTTTCAGCTTGCCCGATAGCGCCAATGCCGAGGCTATCAGTGCTAAATCCAAACATGGGGTTTTGGAAGTTACCATCCCCAAACGTGAAGCCGTCCAGCCTAAGAAAATCAATGTCTCTATAAGCGAATAAAGACATTACGGAGCCTTATAGGCTCCGTTTTTGCAAATACTGGACAGGTCGAGTCAAAGCCGCAAGTAATTTTGGCCAATTTTGTGCCAATATATGCGATAATAAGAAGTTCTTGCATCCAATCTCCTGCCGCCTAATGTTTGCGGCGCCGCCGCCGGTGCCCGAACTTTGCAACCGACACGGGAAGCTGGATGCGCTTTTTTTTCGCTTGCCTGTCCTTTATCATGATTCCTGATTTTCTGGTTATCGGCGCGCAAAAGTCCGGTACAACTTGGTTGGACCGCAATTTGCGCAACCACCCCAACATCTGGCTACCCCCTGAAAAAGAAATCCATTTTTTTGATTTTCCACCGTTAATACCCTTCTTTTTCCTGTTGTTTGCACCGATGCGTCCCATTCGCCATTGGGCGAAAAACCGCATGTTGCGTGATTGGCAGAAAGTCCGTGACGGCGAACAAGCGTGTTCATGGTATATCCGCTATTATTTTGCAGTACGCACCCAAGGCTGGTATATCTCTTTGTTTAAGCCAACGGCCCAGCAATTTTGCGGAGAAGTTACACCCCGTTATGCTATTTTGAGCGAAGCGAAAATCGCCAAAGTCCATGACTTAATGCCGAATGCTAAAATCATCTATCTGCTCCGTAATCCCATTGAGCGCATCTGGTCGGATTTGGCGATGTTTAGCCGCCCCAAATTTGGTAGTGAAGGTTTACAGACCGATAATGATGCCGCCATTCAACGCTTTATCAGCAACGCTTCCCACCAAGCTAGCTCCCGTTATGTCAGAAATTTAGAACGCTGGAGTAAGTTTTATCCACCCGAACAAATGTTTATCGGTTTTCAAGGGCAAATCCGCGATAACCCAGAGCAATTGCTGAAAGATGTTTGCCGATTTTTGGCGGTTGATGCCTCCGATGAGCATATTTCCAAAATGGCTAAGCAGCGCATCAATTCCCACGATTACCCCGACATGCCACCTGACATCGCTAAGGCTCTTGCCAAGTTGTTCATCAGTGATATTGAAATGCTGCACCAGCGTTTTAACAATGAATATACCGCGCAATGGCTGGCTTCAGCACAAAGTTATATGGATGAAGGGAAGAACTAAAGCGGCTATTGTTGATTTAGCCGCTTTAGTTTAATGAATGTGCGATGGGGAAGTTTAGGCAAAAAATCCCGAAAGCTTGCAGGGTTAGCGTATTGCCTATGGACTAACCCAATTTGTAGAAGAGGGGGTTAAGGTGTGTGGGCATACACAGCGCAATGCCCACACGATTTAAGGCACTTATGGCAATTAACGGCCTACGGCTTTAAAGATAGAGAAGAAAATGTCGGTGTTATCAATAGTGCCTGCAAAAAGTTCTGCACGGCGGCCATAAGCGGACAGCGGGATATCGCCGCCAGTGTGGACAGCTGATGTGCCGGCAACTTGGCCTGTTATGAAGTAACCGGTGCTTGCGTCACGGATAGGCCGTGTGGTGGCGGTATCGTAAGTGTTAAGGCGTGGAGCGCCGATCAAATCTGTTTTATTGAACGGTTGTTGTGAGTCATTGAGCGGTTGGTCGTTAGTGCGCCAGTCTTCATAACGGTCAGCGTTAGCGCCGTAACCTATCAGCAAACGTTTATCAACATTGGTGGTGGTAGGATAGCCGTCCGCTTCGATGGTGTATTTAGGGAAGCTGGCAAGGTCATAGTTACCCACTACGCCATCACGCATATCTGCTACAGTATTGGTTTTAGCTTGCAGTGCCGCATCGGTGACTGTAGATGCACCGATAATGGCCGCGCCTGCGCATTCATGGTCAGCCGTCACCAAAACTAAAGTGTTTGGATGTGGGTTGCCGGCAAAATCACCTGTGCCGTCAACGAAATCTTTCGCTTTTTGCACGGCATGGTCAAACTCGATAGTATCGAGCATCATGCGCTCGCTATCCATATTATGGGCTTGTTTGTCGATAGAGGCACCTTCGACCATCAACAAGAAACCGTTGGTGCTGTTGGTGTCTAATACATCCAAGGCTTTCTTGGTCATTTCATCCAACATAGGTTGGTCAGTGAAACCATACTGAGCTACAACACTAGAAGAAGAAGGTGCACGGCGGTCGGCAATTTTATCCAGCGCGACGTTCATGTTGGAGAATGAGAACAGGCCCAACAATGGGGCGTTGTTAGCGCTGCTCATCAAAGTGGTTTTGTCGGGCGCGTAGTTCCAGCCGGCAGTTTTAAAATCGTTGATCAGGTCACGGCTTGGGTCAATCGCCCCAGGTGCTACGCCCCAACCGGCGATAATGTCGGCTGGCATGGTATAGTCGCTGGCGGACGTGCGTTGCGAACCGGACAAATCTT
>JACXTQ010000224.1 GCA_016919605.1 Methylovulum sp. | reverse complement strand
TATCGCTTCATCTAAAATTCATCATCAATAACCACAAAAAATGCTACCCTTTGTGCGACATCATTTCTTTACTTCGGAGCAACAATGGGCATTCATTATTTAAGTAATTTTTTTACTCCTAAAACCGTAGCGATTGTCGGTGCATCTGAACGCGAAGACAGTGTCGGTTATCGCTTGCTGCTCAATATGCAGGAAGCCGGATTTACAGGTGGCTTGTATCCTGTCAATAACAAGCGTGACATCTTGCTGGGCTTAAAAGCCTATCCTGATTTGCAAGCGGTTCCCGAAGACCTTGATTTGGTCGTGATCGCCACCCCAGCGGCAACAGTGCCCGGCATTGTTCGCCAATGCGGTGAAAAAGGTGTTGGCTCGGTCATTATCATCACCGCAGGTTTTGGCGAGTTGGGAGAGGAAGGTAAACGTTTACAGCAAGAAGTGCTGGCTATCGCCCACCGTTATTTTATCCGTATGATTGGCCCCAATTGCTTGGGGGTTGTCCGGCCTAGCGGACATTTAAACGCCACCTTCGGTGACGGTATCGTCAAAGACGGCAACCTGGCCTTGCTCTCGCAATCGGGGGCGGTGTGTACGGCCATTTTAGACTGGGCAAAAGCCCAAGATATTGGTTTTTCGACCGTGGTGTCGATGGGCGGGGCGGCGGATATTGATTTTGGTGAGGTGCTGGATTATTTGGCGACTGATACGCAAACTACGGGAATTTTGATGTATGTCGAAGGCATACGCGATGCCCGCCGTTTTTTAAGTGGCCTGAAAGCGGCGGCGCGTTTAAAGCCGGTGATTTTGATTAAATCTGGCCGTCATGAAGCCGGATGTAAGGCGGCGATGTCGCATACCGGGGCAATGGTGGGTGGCGATAATGTTTTTGACGCGGCGATTGCCCGCGCTGGAGTTGTCCGCGCCTATAGCATTACTGAACTATTTTCGGCGGCACGGATTTTGGCCAACAACTATACCGTCAATGACAACCGTCTAGCCATTATCACCAATGCTGGCGGCCCTGGAGTGATGAGCACTGACCGTGCCGAAGATGTCGGGGTAAAAATGGCGGCACTGGGCGAAGCAAGTATCCAAGCCTTAAACGCAGTGTTGCCGCCGCATTGGTCGCATGCCAATCCGATTGATATTCTTGGAGATGCCACCTCCGAACGCTATCAAAAAGCCTTGGACATTTGCCTTAAAGACGACAACATTGATGGCATTTTGGTGATTTTGACCCCGCAAGCCATGACCCATCCAACGCAAGTGGCACTTAGCATCATTGATGGCGCCAAAGCCAGCACCAAACCGGTATTGGCGACCTGGACGGGTGGAGCGCGGGTGCAGGAAGGCCGCAACCTGTTTGCCAACAGCAATGTCGCCCACTTTAGCACCCCTGAAGTGGCGGTGGATGCGTTCGCCTTTTTAGCGAACTACACCCAAAACCAAATCCTGCTGAAACAAATCCCCTTGCCCGCCGAGGATAGGGCGACACCGGATGTGACGGGCGCGCGGTTGATTATCGAGCGCGTGATAGCCGAAGGCCGCCAAGTGTTGACCGCGCAAGAAGCCAAGGCGATATTGGCGGCCTTCCATATCAGGGTGACACAAACTATTAAGGCCGCCAATGCTAAAGAAGCGATGATTGCCGCTGAAACAATGGGTTTTCCGATAGTTTTAAAGGTTAATATGGCCGAGTTCAGCCATAAATCTGACATCGGTGGAGTCCGTTTAAATATCAACAGTGCGCAGGACTTATCGCGCCATTTTACTGAAATGGCCGTCGCTATCCAGCAAAAATACCCCGAAATAACTGAAGTCGGGATGACAGTAGAACCGATGTTCCGCTCACCCAGCGGGCGGGAAATCATGATCGGGGTGGTGAGAGATCCGGTATTTGGCCCTGCCATCAGTGTCGGGTTGGGTGGTACGATGGTGGAAATCTTAAAAGACAGTGCCGTTGCCCTACCGCCGCTAAATACGTATATGGTCGAGCAAATGCTGGCGAAAACCAAAGCAGCAAAATACTTGCGGGCCTTCAGGCAGTTACCGCCCGCCAATATCCAAGCGCTGATCGATGTGTTGCTGAATGTTTCAACGATGGTCAGCGAGTTACCGGAAATTTTGGAGCTGGACATTAACCCTTTGATTGTTGACGAACACGGGGCGATTGCCGTGGACGCGCGGATTAAGGCGCAAGTGTCGCATCAATTGACCCGCTATGCGCACATGGCAATACACCCTTATCCCCATGAATTGGCTAAGCAGTACCAATTGACCAACAGTATGAACATCACCATCCGTCCGATCCGTCCTGAAGATGCGGTCATGGAAAAGCATTTTATCAATCGCCTGTCGGAAACGAGCAAATATTTCCGTTTCCGACAAGCCTTCCAGGAATTGACTTCGGATATGATCGTGCGTTTTACGCAAATTGATTATGACCGTGAAATGGCCTTCGTGGCGGTCACTGAAGAGGCGGGAATGCCTTGTGAATTGGGGGTAGGGCGTTATATCAGAAATCCTGACGGACATTCGGTTGAATTTGCCTTAGTCGTAGCCGATGATTGCCAATGCCTAGGTATCGGCTCAAAGCTTATGAACAGCTTAATGCAAACCGCCAAAGACAAAGGCATCACGTTTTTTGAGGCGGAAGTACTATCCGCAAATACAGCGATGTTATCATTGCTGAAAAAACTGGGGTTTAGTGTCGAAACGTTTACGGATAATGGCGAGGTGGTGCGCGTTGTCAAAGACCTTAGGCTATGAGCCTAGAAATCCTACTGTGCAAACAATATCAAAAACCCTACGTTTTTTGCAGAATACCCGCAAAATAAGTATGGATATAACTTGTTTCGCTATGACGAATTATATATACAACAAATTGTTTTTATTAAAGATAATTAATTATTAAAGAGTGGCATAAACCATGCTTAGTGTATTTTATAATTAAAAACATCACTAGGAAACCCTCTTTATGAAAAAATTACTGCCTTTACTGTGCTTGTATGCCTTAAGT
>JACXTQ010000030.1 GCA_016919605.1 Methylovulum sp. | reverse complement strand
TTTGCCAGGCCGCGCTGGCCTATGGTGGAGCTGTCCGTTTGCGGATAAACCGACGCTAACGCCGAAAACCTAAGAGCAGCTAATAGCTAGTGCTGGCAAAAACTCACCCAAACTCGCTGAAAACGGTTAAAATGTTAGGATTTAACGTAAATCCTGTAACAAAGCAGCAGCTTGGTAGCTATCATGCAAACAAAATATAATACTGATGATTTGAGAATTTGTGAAACAAAAGAAGTGATTGCACCGATTCAGGTTCATGAGGAATTGCCGATTACCGAGGAAGCGGCGGCAACCACCTTAGCCGCTAGAGCCGCCATCCACAACATCCTGACAGGTAGCGATGATCGTGTGCTCGTAATTGTCGGCCCCTGCTCAATCCATGATCCAGTTGCCGCCAAAGACTATGCGCAACGCCTGAAAACCATCGCTGATGAGCTAAAAGACGACTTGCTCATTGTCATGCGGGTTTATTTTGAAAAACCCCGCACCACCGTGGGCTGGAAAGGCCTGATCAATGACCCCGATTTGGATTCCAGCTTTAACATCAACAAAGGCTTGCGCATTGCCCGGCAATTATTGTTGGATGTCAGCAGCATGGGCGTTCCGGCCGCAACCGAATATCTGGACTTGATTAGCCCGCAATATGTGTCTGACTTGATCGCATGGGGAGCTATCGGCGCCCGCACCACCGAAAGCCAAGGCCATCGTGAATTGGCTTCCGGCGTGTCTTGCCCAATTGGCTTTAAAAACTCCACCGATGGCACGATTAAAATCGCCATCGATGCTATTGGGGCGGCGATGAGCCCACACCATTTCCTGTCACTGACCAAAACCGGCCATTCGGCCATTTTTTCCACCACCGGCAACGAAGATGTGCATATCATTTTGCGCGGTGGCAATGATCGCCCCAATTATGATGCAGTCAGTGTCGAACAAGTTGCCGAAGGCTTGTTGAAGGCAGGCCTCAGGCCTAACATCATGATTGACTTTAGCCATGCCAATAGCCTGAAACAATGCCAACGGCAGTTGATTGTCGGCGAAGATGTCGGTGCCCAAATCGCCCACGGCGACCACCGCATTATGGGCGTGATGATTGAAAGCAACCTGAAAGCGGGCAGCCAAAAAATTGTTGACGACCAACCCTTGGTTTATGGGCAAAGCATCACGGATGCCTGTTTAGCCTGGGAAGACACTGTACCACTACTATATGATCTGGCCGAGGCCGTGCGCAAGCGCCGCGTTGTCAACCCTGACCGGAGCTTAAAAATATGATGATTTATGTGAACGGCACTAGCCGTGAGTGTGCTGACAACAGTTGCGTCGCCGATGTATTGGCAGACCTGAGCCTGACCGGCAAAAAAATCGCCGTCGAACTGAACAAAGATATTCTGCCGTTTAACGAATACGCCAGCCAAGTTTTACAGGCCGGCGACCGCCTGGAAATTGTCCACGCCATTGGCGGTGGACAAGACGATTCGCTTATCCTAGCGGGCAAAGCCTATCATTCACGCTTGTTAGTCGGTACCGGCAAATACAAGGACTTGGAAGAGACCCGTTTGGCTATTGAAGCCAGTGGCGCACAAATTGTCACCGTGGCGATCCGGCGCACCAATATTGGCCAAAACCCTGGCGAACCTAATTTGCTGGATGTCATTTCCCCCGATAAATACACCATCCTGCCCAATACCGCCGGCTGTTACACCGCCGACGACGCGGTCAGGACATGCCGTCTGGCGCGGGAGTTGCTCGGTGGGCATAAGTTGGTCAAGCTGGAAGTGTTGGCAGATCAAAAAACCTTGTTCCCCGATGTGGCGGAAACCTATCTGGCCGCCGAAAAGCTGGTACGGGACGGTTTTGATGTCATGGTCTACACCAATGATGACCCGATAGCGGCAAAACGCCTGGAAGCCATCGGTTGTGTCGCGGTGATGCCATTGGCAGCACCTATCGGCTCCGGTTTAGGGGTACGTAACCCCTACAATATCTTGACTATCGTTGAAAACGCTACCGTTCCGATCTTGGTCGATGCCGGGGTTGGTACGGCATCGGATGCCGCCATCGCGATGGAATTGGGTTGTGCCGGAGTATTGATGAACACCGCGATTGCCGATGCGAAAAACCCCATCCTCATGGCTTCGGCGATGAAAAAAGGCATAGAAGCCGGACGTGAAGCCTTTTTGGCGGGGCGTATGCCCAGACGGCGCTTTGCCTCCGCATCCTCGCCCATTGATGGCCTGATTATCTAAGCCGTTGGCCGCCCGAAGTGCCGCTTCGGGCGGCACATTCCCCTTGCCGTACCCATCTGATTATTATGCTTGCTTCCGATACACCCCTGAAAAAAATTCGTAGCTTTATCCGCAGGCAAGGCCGCCTAACTACAGGCCAACAACTGGCTCTTGATACCCATTGGGATACTTATTGTCTAAGGCCCGATATTGACTATGATTTTAATGAAATTTTTGGCCGTAATGCCCCGCTTATTTTGGAAATTGGCTTTGGTAACGGCGAAAGTTTGGCCAAAATGGCTCAGACCAACCCCGACAAAGATTATTTGGGCATTGAAGTGCATCGACCCGGTGTCGGGCATTTACTGATGTTGCTGGCGCAAAATAATATCCGCAACGTCCGAATCTATTGCCATGATGCTATTGAGATTCTTGAGCAAAAAATCCCCGACCACAGCTTGACGGGGGTGCACTTGTTTTTCCCCGACCCTTGGCCGAAGAAAAAGCACCACAAACGCCGGATTGTCAATCCTGGCTTTATCGGGTTATTGCTTAAGAAGCTGGTAGCAGGCGGTTATTTTCATGCCGCCACGGATTGGCAACACTATGCGCAGTGGATGTTGGAGATGCTGTCCGCCGAAGCGCGGCTGCACAACACCAGCACGGAGGGAGACTATTGCGAACGGCCTGACTATCGGCCTTTGACAAAATTTGAACAGCGCGGCCTGCGTTTAGGGCATGGCGTATGGGATTTGATTTTTAGGGCCTAACCAGTCGGTATTGAGCAACGGCCATTGGTTCTTGGCAACCAATGGCCGACCCACCCTTAACTGATTTCCGCCGTTTGGCTTTCCAATTGCATGGATTTGACCATAATCGCCAACTCGTCGCGTTGGCGTTTTAAAGGAGCCACTTCCGCTTCCAAAGCAGCGATATTCTCCGCTACCGAGCCTTTGGATTCGTTAATTTTCCTGAGCATCTGCAAGCGGCCTTCGATCTGCTTCTTGTGGTCTTTAATTTGCCGTGCCAATGGTGACAGGGCACTGTTGCTCCAAACAATGGCATCGTCATGGGCTTGTTTGATGATGTGCTTGGCTTTTGAAATCAAGGTGCTATATAACTTATCCACAACAATATGCTGTTCGGTCATGGTCACTTTAGCACTGGTGCGGAAAGCTTCGCCTTCTTCAAACACCTGTTCAAGTTCAACCTGATATTTCTTAATATCAAACAGTTTCGGTTCGATTTCTTTAAAACCGTATTCATCCTTGAATTTTTTGTGTATCGCCTTCACCAAGCGGCGGGTTTCGTTGGTGATGTCGGTGGAATCTTGCAACATATCGCGCAAGTCATCAAATAGCTTGCGGATATTTTGTTTCATACCTACCGTGGTCAGGCTCTTGGTGATGTCATGCCGGGCTGTATTGATGACATCATTCACTTTTTCTTCAGCAAAAGAATCAATCAGCATTTTTGCCTGGACGATAAACACGCGCCGACTGGATTGGAAGTTTTCCACGTTCGCCATGTAGACGCTTTGCCGATCGCGGGTTTCCGCCATCAATTTGCCGGTCATATCCTGGTTATGGAAGTCAACCTTCCTAAACTCTTCCAATTGCTCGGTGGCGTGCGTCAATGCCGTCGAGGTCAGGTTAATGGACTCATTGACCAGGCCGCTAATGTCACGCATGATGGTCGCCGCCATGATATTACGCTTCTCGCGCAAAATGTCATTGGCAAGATAATTTTCCAAACCGGCTATCCGGCTTTTTTGCAACAGTGCGTCATCGCCTTTGATTTTGGCGAGCAAGGCTTGCTTGGCCGACAAGGGGAAAATGGATTCTTCGTCTATCTTTAAAATAGAGGCCGACGCTTTGATTTGCGACTTGATGGAACGGTCATAATCATTTTTACCACCCAAATCATCCCACATCGCGTCAATCTTGTTCATGACCACCGCTAAACCTTGGCGTTTGGCACTGCGGGCGCGGCTGATATGGTTTAGCCAGATTTCCAAATCACTTTTGGTGACTCCGGTGTCTGCGGCCAAAATAAAGACAATGGCTTGGGCACTAGGTAACAGGCTCAAGGTCAGCTCCGGCTCGGCACCTAGAGCATTCAGACCTGGGGTGTCAATAATGGACAAGCCTTCTTTTAGCAAAGGGTGCGGAAAGCTAATCAAAGCATGCCGCCAACAAGGGATTTCCACCGTTTCGGGGTTGATGATGCCTTGGGTGGCCGCTTCGCGCTCGTTCCACAAACCCAACTTGTCGGCCATCTCACGCGGCACTTTCTTGGTGGCGATCAATTCCTTAAAGACATGCTGCATTTGCGTTGGCGAACTGGGATCCAAATCAAATTTTGTCCAACGGTCAGGGATGGTCTTAAACTCTGCCAGGGACATATCTTCAAGGCGGCTTTCGATGTTCAACAACCGGATATAACTGCCGCCTTCGCTATCATAAAAAAGCTCGGTGGGCGACATGGTGGTGCGGCCTGGTGAAGACGGCAATAGCCGCACACCCGATTCGGCAAAAAACATCGCATTGATAAGCTCGGTTTTACCGCGCGAAAATTCCGCGACAAACGCCAATGTGATTCGATCATTCTTTAAACTGTACAGGATATTTAAAAGAGTATTGGTGCGATGAGCATCATCCATCCCATAGCGACCCAGCCATTGCTGGTACATTTCTATCGCCTGTACCAGATTTGCACGCCATTGCGAATATTCGTGCATTTTTTCTTTAAATTCCAAGTTCCTCATGGCAAGCCTTTTGTAAAAAACACGATTTTAGTAAATGAATCGAGACTGCAAGTTTATCTAGCAATTGTAGTCGAAATTTCCACAATCGTTAGGATAATCAGTTATTATTTTTGGGGATGCTGAAAATTGCCGCTTTCAAGCCCATACAAACGCTGATAGGCTTTGATCGCTTCGACCTGCCCGCTGGCATCAGGTTGCAAATAGCTAATAATGTCAGCCAAGGTTATTATTGCCGTGACCGGCAACCCAAAACTATCACTGACTTCCTGAATGGCGGAACGGCCGTTTTGGCCTTGTTCCTGCCTGTCCAGAGCGATCAACACACCTGCCGGCTGAGCCTTAGCCTTGCTTATGATGTCCACGGATTCGCGTACTGAGGTGCCTGCGGTGATGACATCATCGACAATCACCACCCGACCTGCCAAAGGTGTGCCCACCAAATCGCCGCCTTCGCCATGATCTTTGCTCTCTTTGCGGTTAAAAGCAAACGGCATGTCATCGCCAAGCAAATGCGAATAAGCCATCGCCGTGGTACAAACCAAAGGAATGCCTTTATAAGCAGGCCCGTACAGCATATCGGGCCGGATATCCGATTGCTGCAACGCCCGGGCATAAAAGTGCCCTAGTTTGGCTAGCTTCGCCCCTGTGTTAAATAAACCTGTATTGAAAAAGTAAGGACTAGTGCGCCCTGACTTCAAAAGAAACTCACCGAACTTCAATACCCCGCACTCCAGTGCATAGGCAATAAATTCTCTTTGATAATCGAACATATACTCTTCATCAATAATGTGGACACCCACCGCGTCCACGCTTTAAGCCCGACAATAGGCGTGTTTAATAAATAAACAGGCCTTTATCATTTATTTTGTCGTTCTTCAAGGAAGCAATTCCAAGCAGATTACGCGCCAAGTACAAAATGGATAAAGCACCGCCCATTTCAACGGTCAGGCTACTATGCTAATAAAAAACGCGTCATTTTTCCAGAAATCTCTATTTTTGTTCCGATTTTAAATTGCCTCTGCCGCCTTAAGTTTTTGCCCCAAGCAGGTTTTTAACCGTCCACGCCTCATTGTACCGCCCTATGGCACGGCATTTATTCCTTATTAATAGTAATGGATATGACTAATTTGACAAGGTAGTGACAAAAATTGTCAGTCTCCTGACCATTTGCCGTAGGCACATACCCTCATGAGCTTTCAGCAAGGCAGGAATTTTTGCAGCACGCTGTCCAAAAAATCCCAACCTAGCGCGGTGCAGCGATAATGCCCGTCTACACAGGCCACCAAGCCTTGCGCCATGCAATTCGATAGCCCCGGCTCCAAGCTGGCCGCCACCAGCCCTGTCGCCTTCTGGTAGTGCGCCAGCGAAAAACCTTCCCGCAAGCGCAGTTGGTTCATGACAAATTCTAAAGGCAAATCGGCACGGGCAATAGTGCCTGCGGCAACGGGGTGATGGCTGGCCCGCAAATACTGCTCCGGACTTTTGGGTTTTTGGGTGCGCACAATATCTCTTGGTAAAGCGCGGGTCATTTTGCCATGCGCCCCCGCGCCTATGCCCAAGTAATCACCAAACCGCCAATAATTCAAATTATGCCGACATTGCCGCCCGGCTTGGCTGTATGCGGAAATTTCATATTGCAAAAACCCCGACTCTGCCAGCAAGGCTTGTCCCATTTTTTGGATCTTAAATATCGCCTCGTCATCTGGCAAAGCGGGCGGGAACTTATGGAAATAGGTGTTAGGCTCCAAGGTCAACTGATAAAAAGAGATGTGCACAGGCTCCAGGGCCACGGCGGTTTGCAGGTCTTTTTGGCTACATTCGGGCGTAGCATCCGG
>JACXTQ010000223.1 GCA_016919605.1 Methylovulum sp. | reverse complement strand
GATTCCGGCCAAACCATTCGAAAGTTACAAATGGAGATGGCTAAGTACCATGCCATCTGAAAGCCTCCTAAACCCTCCTATATTCCTTGGAGTATTACGGGTTTTCGCAAGGCATGAAAACGAAAGGCCATCAAATCCAGATGTTATCCGCGAACTTGCACTGGTTGAAAAAGAAACAAAATCTCCAGTTCATCTTGCAAGAACGGATGTTCGCAATCTAATTAGAAATTCCGGCCAATATTGGAAAGGCACCGGTTTGCTGTCACCAACTCGAGGCAGGCTTCAACTTACGGAGCTAGGGCGAAAAGTCGCACAAGGAATGGTAACTCAAACTGAATTTGCAGCAATCATGGTACAGCAGACAGTTCTTCCAAACCCATTGACCTATTCCCCTCAAGAAATATTAAACTGGCAAAACGCTGGCCTTGAAATACGTCCATTAGTATTAATTCTTGAAATTTTGGAAGAACTGGGGCGACATCATGGCGGCTCTTCTGTTGCTTACATTAAACCATGGGAATTAATTAAAATTGCCATTCCGCTTGCAGGAACAAAAGTTACAGCAAGAACTATTGCCAAGCACATTGCCGAATATCGAACTGGTAAATTGGATGTCTCTTCATGGCCTAACTGTGCATCGGCTGCTAACGATCACAGACTTGCTAAGGAATTCTTGTTATTTTTATCAAATTATGGCTTTTGCCGTTGTGTTGAAGCTAATGTTTCAATGCAACATCAATACTTTATGGATGAGTTGTTTGATATTGGCGCAATGGCAATGCCAACAAAAGAATCAATCTTTTCTAAAGACGCAAATGCCGATGTAATTATTGATGAAGTTAGGCATTCTTCACTCCCTTCAATAATAGAGAGACAAAGGACGATTTCCACCACACTTGCCAGACCTGGTCAAACAAAATTCAGAAATTCCGTACTTAGTGCATATTCTAACCAATGTTTTTTAACTGGTGAGGTTATCGGTGAAATTCTTGAAGCAGCCCATATTATCCCTGTAACACATGGCGGCGCAGACAAATCCGATAATGGAATTTGCTTACGCGTTGATATACACAGGCTTTTCGATTCAGGACATATCCGTATCAAACCAACGGGAGAGTTGATACTTTCTGATATTGTCAAAGCAAGCAAAAACTATTCATCATTACCTTCTAGGATAGCAATACCGCCATTTGTTAATCCCGCCAATATACGCTGGAGAGATAGTTATTACTAATCGAGTAAAAAATTCGCCAATTTTTCGATTTTACCACAGTCAATCCGACAAGACATGGCTTTAATCCAGATTGCAGTTTGTGCCAAAAATCAAGCTATTTTCAATGGTCATTAACCCGTCCAACCAGTGCCGGAATCGCATAAAAACGGGTGTTGTCGATGCGTGGTTCAAAAACCCCGTCTCCGCTATCGCTACATACGGGCTTGTATCCACTTGCTATTGTATTGGGGGGTCGTACCTCACCCCAACCTAGTGGCTAACGCCTATATTGCTGTGCAAAACGCCAAACAGGTGGCGGACGGTATCTGGAAAGAAATCGCAAACACCTGTTTCGCCATTGGCGGGTAGCCCTGTAAGGAGCGAAGCGGATTGCAGCCGGTAAGGTTGGAGTAAGCTTGTACGGCCTCCAACCTTTCAACACATGCGCCCCCCTACCCTGTTAGGCTGGACTACGATTTTACGGTGTTTTTAAACCTAAATACCGCCTTAAGCGGTATAATTGGCCTATTTTTCCAAGAGCTTTCCAGACAACACCATGACCTCAGTTAATTCCGAAAAACTTTCCAGCGCCCGTTTTGCCCAAGCGACCGATGCCTTTGTCGAAGTGTTCACCGCGTCGGTGGACTTTGACCAACGCATGGCGGGGCAAGACATCCAAGGCTCCATCGCCCACGCCACTATGTTGTGCGCGGTTGGCATACTCACCGAAGCCGAGCGCGATGCCATCATTAGCGGCTTGACCCAAATTGGCGGTGAAATTGCACGCGGTGAGTTTGTTTGGTCGATCAAACAGGAAGATGTCCACATGAACATCGAAGCGCGTTTGACCGACTTGATTGGTATCGCGGGGAAAAAACTGCATACCGGACGTTCACGCAATGACCAAGTCGCCACCGACATCCGCCTGTATTTGCGTAGCGAGGTTGCCCAAATCACCGCGCAATTGACGCGCTTGCAAACCGCCATTGTTGATTTGGCCGAACAACACGCCGACACCCTCATGCCGGGCTTTACCCATTTGCAAGTCGCCCAGCCGATTACGTTTGGGCATCATCTGATGGCGTGGTTTGAAATGTTAAGCCGTGACCGTGAACGTCTGGACGATTGCCTTAAACGCATCAACGTCATGCCGCTGGGCGCGGCGGCCTTGGCGGGCACTAGCTATCCGATAGACCGCCACCTGACCGCAGAGTTATTGGGTTTTAGCCGCCCGTCCGCCAATTCGCTGGATTCGGTCAGTGACCGCGACTTCGCCATTGAATTTGCCGCCGTCGCCAGTCTTATCATGATGCACTTGTCGCGCTTTTCTGAAGAATTGATCCTCTGGTCGAGCGCCCAGTTTGATTTTATCGACATGCCCGATGCCTTCTGTACCGGCTCGTCCATCATGCCGCAGAAAAAAAACCCCGATGTGCCGGAACTGGTGCGCGGCAAATCGGGGCGTGTGACCGGACATCTGGTGTCTTTGTTGATGCTGATGAAAAGCCAGCCTTTGGCTTACAACAAAGACAATCAAGAAGACAAAGAGCCGTTGTTTGACACTGCCGACACCCTCATCAACTGCTTACGCGCTTACGCGGACATGATCCCGCATATCAGTGCCAAAAAAGCGAACATGTACCATTCCGCCAAGCGCGGTTTCGCCACCGCCACTGATTTGGCGGATTATCTGGTGCGTAAAGGCATGGCTTTCCGTGACGCGCATGAAGTGGTCGGTTTGGCGGTGCGCTTGGGGCTGGAAACCCAACGGGATTTGTCCGAATTGGCGCTGGGTGAATTGCAGGGCTTTTCGCCGCTGATTACCGAGGATGTGTTTGCCTATCTGACCTTGGAAGGCTCGGTGGCGGCGCGTAAGCATATCGGCGGAACCGCACCGGAAACGGTCAGGTTGGCTATCCAAACGGCGCGGCAGGGTTTGGCTAAGGTTTAATGGTAATACGGGTTGCTTAAGGCGTAAGGCGACCCGCTCCCCCCCTATCAAGCCACCTAAAGCTATCATTTTTTATCGCGTATTGACATGAGCAGACGTTCTTCCCTTAACGGCTTCAAGCACCTGTTTGCCTTAATGCGCCTTGTTTACCGCCATCCCTGGCTATTGCTGCTAGGTTTGCTGGTGGGGATGGGCGATTATGTTTATGAAGTAAAAATAGCCCGCCCTGCCCTGCTGTATCAAGGTGAACCTCAGCCTTTGGCTTGGCAAAACAGCGACACCTGGTTTCGGGTGCTGCGCAATCATGGCTTTATCTTGGGTTATTCGGATGTGCGCGGCAATCCTTTATGGGTGGAATATGCCCTGACTCCAGTGCCAGACCATACCCCCCCATTGAAACGCCCCAGCCGCTTTAGCACGGACTGGCGTAGCTTTAACCGCTTAAGCCATGACAGTTATCAAAAAAGCGGCTATGACCGTGGACACATGGCCCCCAATTACGCGATGAGCCATGTGTATGGCAAATTAGGGCAAGCGGACAGTTTTTTAATGACCAATATTACGCCGCAAAAACCCCACTTAAACCAAAAGGTTTGGGAACGCTTGGAAGAGGTGGAAATTGATACCTTTGCCCCAGCCTTTGGCAAAATCTGGGTGCTGACCGGGCCGGTGTTTAGCGGTTCGGTGGAGCGGCTAAGTTCTGATTGGAAGGTGGAGATACCTGACGCTTTTTTTAAGATTTATATCACCGCCGCCGAACCGCCTGATAAACCGCTGGCACTGGCGTTCTTAATCCCACAAACGGTAAAAGGCAACGAACCACTGGCGCAGTTTGTCACCAGCATTGACGCGATAGAAGCCCAAACGGGGCTGGATTTTTTCGCAGCCCTGGACGATAAGATTGAAAATACCGTCGAGGCCAGCACGGATGGGCAACCGTGGCATTTACAGGACGTTAGCCAACGCCCTGCGCGGTACTGAAGTTTCAGATCACCAGAAAATCCGCCGCCGTCACAGCCAAACCCTTACCGATAAAGGCAACCAGTACAGAAGCGCTCGAACCGCTACCATCAACATCGTAGAACAAGCCGCCGGACAGGGTGTTGTACAAAATGTGGTCATTGCTGTCTTCAACATCACCTGCACCCATAAGCTTAAACGCGCTGGCCGCCAAGCTGCCGGTAGGGGACAATTGCGTAAAAACAGTATGATCCAATTCGATAGTGTCATCGGTGACGGAAAAATCGGTGATGATGTCCCTGTTATCAAGACCCAATGCCGCAGTAAAAACAAAACTGTCTTGCCCTGCCCCGCCTAGCAACACATCTTGGCCTACACCACCGTTCAGCACATCATTGCCTGTACCGCCCCATAAAATATTATTGACGGCATTGCCTGTTAAGCTGTCGTTAAAATTGCTGCCGTTGATATTTTCAATGGTATTCAGGGTATCCATACCCGCCCCGCCGGTGTTTTGCGCTACGATCAGCGTTAGATTGACTTTCACTGCGGCTGTGACCGT
>JACXTQ010000222.1 GCA_016919605.1 Methylovulum sp. | reverse complement strand
CTGATAAACACCCGCAAGGCCAAGTCTAAGAATAGGCAAATCACCGCTGTCCGCGCCGCCGCGCCCGTGACCTTATAACGGCTGTGGCGGGTGCACCGCCAGACTGATGCCGTCCACCAGATAATCGGCAACAGCAACATGCCATGCACGGTTTTCCAACTGGCGATGGTGTAAGTGACGTTGGCGATCCGGTAGTCGGCATAGTACAACACGCCATTGACCAGCAGAAAAAACGGCCAGAACGCCCGCCATAGGCGCAATTCGCCTAGCCACGCGGCTTGCAGGAACAGATACCAGTTTTTGCCGGGCTTTTCTTGCCAGTTTGGCAGCGGTTCGGGCAGGTAAACGTAGACTAGCCCGAACACCGCCGCGAAAAATACGGCGGCTTCCCAGGCGTTAAATATATGGATATAGGTAAAAATAATCGGTAATGTGGTGATAAACATCTGTTGCCATCCCCCTCGGCTGGCTAATCATCCAAACTGTAGGCCCCATTATGCAGCCACCTTTGTTTATTTATACCGCGTTGCCTTGTGAGGCAAAGCCCTTTATTGAGCACTTCCGCTTGAAAAAAGAGTTGCGGGTACACGCTTTTGCGGTGTTCACCCGCGCCAACATCTGCCTTACTGTAACCGGAATCGGCAAAAGCGCAATGGCGGCGGGGGTGGCGTACAGCCAAGCGCTGTATGCCAGCGCCGCTTATCCGGTTTTGGTCAATGTCGGTATCGCCGGACACCGCGACCAGCCGTTGGGCAGTCTATTTTTAGTCAATAAGTGTACCGATGCCGATACTGAAAAAAGCCACTACCCGCCGTTGGTGTTTAAACCGCCCTGCCCTCTTGCCGGTCTTATAACCCACGCTAAGCCTCAGTTAAGTTACGCGCATGAGCAGTTGTGCGATATGGAAGCGTCGGCCTTTTATGAAACCGCCACGCGCTTTAGCACCGCCGAGCTGATCCACGCGCTGAAAGTGGTGTCCGATAACCAACACCATCCGGCGGGGCAAGTGAACGCCGCTGCGGCTACGGCGTTGCTGGCGGCTCAATTGGCGGTGATGGTTGAGGTATTAGGGCAGTTGGAAGGCTTGGCGACCCCGTTAAACCGCGCCGATCCGCCAGGTTTTACGGATTTGCAGGCCCGTTACCGTTTCAGCGTCAACGAGCAACAGCAGTTAAAGGCCAAGTTATTGCGCTGGCAGGTGGTGGGGCAAGGTGATGTGGGCCTGCCTGAGCTGAAAAGCGGCAAGGAGGTGTTGCGGTGGCTGGATGAAAAGCTGTCGGGCGTGGCGTTTTATTTGTGATGGGGGGCTGTTGGGCGGGTTTAAACAAACGATACTAAAGTCGCGGAGGATTTCTTGAAAAGCCACAGGACAAAAACCCCCAAAAAGTATTTAGGCAAAGAGATGCGATTTTTTTAGGACATTTCACCCTGTGCCAAAATTCATGTAATGAGTAAAATAATATACCTTGTCTATATTGAAAGCAGTAGTTTCACACAATTCTTAAGACGATGTAACTTAAGGGCGTTGTAAGTTAATCCGTTCGTGGTGAGCCTGTCGAACCATGGGCGGATTAACCGTCCACCCTTCGACTAGCTCCACCACAAGGGTGGTCTGGGGACAGGCGAACGGTTAATCCTCGCTTGCACTGTTTATGATTTATTGAAACTACTGCTTTCAATATGGACGGTGTTTAGCAATAAAAACGCTTGTCAATGTCCGTATTTTACAGACAATGAAGGTATTGTGTAGATTGCAGATATATTAAGGGGGAGTTATGGTAGAAGTTCCAGCAACCGAATTTGTGAAAAATTTTGGGCAGTACAAAGAACGGGCGCAACGGGAAATTATCGCCGTTACCAGCCACGGTCGAACGAGTGGGTATTTCCTTTCCGAACATGAATACCTGTTGCTTACGGCGCATTCAAGACGAGCTTACCCTATAAGCGAATTGCCAGAAAAAACGATTGAGGGAATCGCCACCGCACAAATGGACGCTAGGCACGATTACCTAAACGCCATAGCAGAAAATTCTAATCGGACACCGCAGGAAGCGGCGGCACATATCCGAGAACTAAGAAAGGGTAACACTCTCCCTGACGGCGTGACTATCCACGACTTAATCAATGAAGGGCGGGCATGACGCAAGCTTTTGTACTTGATAATTCGGTAGTGATGCGCTGGTGTTTTGATGAAACACCGAACGACTACGCCGAAGCTATTTTACAGCTCATGAGCAACAACGGCAAAGCCATAGTTCCCGTGTTATGGCGTTACGAAGCGACAGCCGTATTATCAAAAGCCCAAAGAATCGGCTCTATATCGGAAGAAAGGGACGCTTGCGGTAAGCTGTGTGTGAAGTTATACTAAAATATAACTTTTTTTGTAGAGGTTCACCATGTATTCAACCAACCTCCGTAAAGTCGGCGGCTCTGTCATGCTGGCCGTGCCGCCAGCGGTTTTGGAACAACTGCATCTTAAAGCGGGTGCGGCAGTAGGCTTGGCGGTTGAACAAGGCTGTCTGGTCGTCAAACCCAATCCCCAACCACGTTATACCCTGGAAGCGCTCTTGGCGGCTTCGGATTACTCGCAACCGCCTACCGCCGAAGAACGCGAATGGCTTGATGCCCCCGCAACCGGGGCTGAACTCCTGTGAAGCGCGGCGATATTTATCGGGTGTCGCTTGATCCAACTGCCGGGCATGAACAAAGCGGTAGCCGTCCGGTTTTGGTCGTGTCGGCGACGGCATTCAACCTGGCAACTAAACTGCCGATCGTTTTGCCCATTACTAACGGCGGTGAGTTCGCCCGCCGTTTAGGGTTTGCCGTACCCTTGTCCGGTATCCAAACCACGGGCGTGGTGCGTTGCGACCAGCCACGGGTGCTCGATTTGGCCGCACGCCATGCCAGTTTGGTCGAAGCCTTGCCCGCACCGATCTTGGACGACGTGTTGGCGAAAGTCATGACCTTGTTTGAGTAAACTTCGTTGGGCGCGGGACGACAAGGGAAAACGCTGAGGTACGAACCCCAACACAACAGGGTATGGTGGTCATGTGTGTTGAAATGTTGGGGTTCGCAAGCTCACCCCAACAAGCTGTGGCAAAGTCGCTGGGCGTGTCTTGGCGGACGCTTTACAGGGCGTTAAGAAAATAAACTTTCAATATATTGATATTTATTGAATTAAAAACTGGTACAAACCAATGTTAAAAATGCTAAAATAAAAACTTATTGTTTTATTATTTCGCTATACAAATAGTATAGTATTTTGATGTTTTGCTTTTTACAAGGGAAATTTAATGTATCGAGGATTTAATTTAAACATTGGTAATGAAACCCATCATTATGACTCTTTCAAAACAGAAGGGCTAGCCATTTATGAAAATCAAAAAATAAATGTAAACACAATATTAGATAATTATATTCGTTCAGACGAAAAATTGGATGCGACAAAAATAATTGCAGATTGGTTTCCTGAAATAAAATCTGACATTTTTATTTCTCACTCACACAAAGACGAAAAACTTGCAATTTCTCTGGCTGGCTGGCTAAAAGCCAACTTCGGATTAACATCGTTTATTCATTCATGCGTTTGGGGTTATTCAGATAAACTTTTAGAGACACTAGATAACGAATATTGTTGGAAAGAAAAATCTAAAACTTACAGCTATGAAAAACGCAATAAATCAACAACTCATGTACACATGATGCTTTCAATGGCATTATCAAATATGATAGACAAGTGTGAATGTTTGATTTTTTTGAATACGCCGTCTGCAATTGATACAAATGACATTAACAATTCTAGTGAAACAAATTCCCCTTGGATTTATTCTGAAATAGTTACATCCAATATAATCAGAATACAAACACCTCCACGACAAATAAGAGCCCAAATCGAAGCATTAGAAGAAGCAAAAATG
>JACXTQ010000221.1 GCA_016919605.1 Methylovulum sp. | reverse complement strand
GGTTCTTCTCGCTTTTCTCATCATTGGTTTTGGCAAGATGGCCTTGCAAAACGCTGCTGTCCATAAAATTGCTGATCGTACCGCGCAGGGCTTCCAGCGTGACCAACACGGGTTGTGAGTCTTTGGGGCCGGTGCTGCGGGTGGCGGAAAAGGCAAATATGCTGGGTTCTAAAGAGCGGGTGAAAGCCAGGGTGGAGGGGTGTTTGTATTTTTCGGTCATGGTTTAATCCTTATTTGTTGGTGAGTTAAAAAACTATGTCAGCATCGTTTAAGTCAACTTGGCGTGTGCCGATGACGTTATCGCCGCGTTTGTCCGGTTGCCAAAAATAATTGCCTTCTTGGTACGGGTTATGGGTTTTGCGTATGGATGCAACGGTGCGGAAACGGATGAGGGTAAACACAGGTTCGGCAAACGCATGGGGGAAACCTTGGCGGCTACCCAAGCGTTGTTGCGGGGCTTCCAGCAATTGGTAGCCAACCGCCATAGGCCGATAACGGCCTTGGCCTTTTAACGGCAACCAAGCCGGACGTTCCGGCAGGGACAGGCCTTTTTTTTGTTCTTCGGCGGTCTCATCGCCTGCCCAGCGGCGCATGGGTGCGGTCAAAATATCAAAACCTTGCCAGCCTTCATGTTCACGCGCGGCGGCCACCAAATGCCCCGCATCTTCCAGCATGTAAAAATACGATGGCAAGTGACATAAGGCGCGTGTAAGGGCGGGTGTTTGCCCATCTTCTTCAAACACACGGATGATAATAGATTGGGCATGGCTGACCGGATGGATGACCCCACCCGCCAAACGCAAGCCCAACAAGGCTTGGGTGAGCAAATCTTTATCAACAGGCCCGTCACTGGTCAAGTCCAGCAACAAATAGGCATTAAGGCTGGTGCGGCGGTCATCAATAGTCGGATGTTGTACTCCCCGCGCACTGACATCAGCCAATTGTCCGGCGCGGTAGCGGACGTATTTGGCATGGCCACGGTGCAATTGGGCTTCACCAATAACGGGGGCGACACCATTGAGCGTATAGGCATCTTTGCCTAAGCGATGCTGCAAAGCCACGGCCAAGCCTGTCCATGCCGTCAACGGCGGCACTGCGCTTAAAAAAATGCCGTCTGACAAGGCGTTGGCTTGGCTAACGCTGAATTCGCCAATAGCGACAAGGTAACGGATGCTCATGCTTGCGCCTCCAATTGATAGGCTTGCAAAGAGTCCAAGACTAAAGCCTGGATTTTTTCGTAGCGGTCGCCACGACCTGCAAATTTGTCAAACGGCCCTAGCCATTTTTGCGTGATGCTGTTGGCGATAATCGCCAGTTGCTGGCCATCAGCCGTGCCAAGCAGTAGCGACAAATGCGGATGTTTGGGCGAAATGTCGGCAAAAGCTGTTTGGAAGTTCAGCGCATCTTCATGCTGGCTGTCCAGCAAGCTTTTGCAAAGGGTGATGTCTTCCAGTAAATCGTCCAGTAACTGCCTAATATGGACAGACAATTTTTGTGTGATGCGCTGGATGGGCAAATCAGTATAAGGATTGGACAAAGCCGCCAGTTCTTTACCGTGCAACATGTTGGCTTGGATTAACGCGGCGGGGCGATGTATCAAGCGTTGCAGCCGACCCAGATAATCCCGTTTAACAGGCGGTGGCAAAATTTTCGGGTGTTGTTGCCTACCAGAAAAATCCATCATCACGGCGGCAATGTTACGCGCATTAGTGCCGCCGTATTCCGCCGCTTCAATATCAAACAGAGGGCGCGGACTTTCTTGGCCTGACGAATAACCTTCCTTACGCCACTGCCCCAACCATGAACAAGCGGCAACGCTGAACACTGGGCTGATGCTTAACCATTCCCCATTGGCATCGCTGAGCAACACTTGGGCTTGCAATGGTGATAGTTGGACAGGTTGCCGTTGCGCTTCGTTTTGCCATCGGCCTATCGTGCCATCATCCATGCCAAGGGCTTGTAAGGCGATGGTCAAGCGCGGGTCTTTATCCAATAACAACGCCATAACTGAGGTGGGCTGGCCTTGCCAATAGAATGCCAACTCAAAAAAGAACCTTGCCCCTACCAAAGTGGCATCCCCTTCAATGGTTGCGGTGGCTAAACTGGCCTCACTGGCGGCGATTGCCGAGAGGTCGCCGCAAGCTTGCTTGCAAAAGCGTGGTGCGCCCTCGTTGGCGGGGTTGCGGGTTTTGGGGATATGAGTGGCAAGGCGGGTGGTGGCTTTGTTCAGTAACGCGCTGATGGCCGTCAAACGGGTGGCATTCCAATAATCCGGTTGTTCCAACATATCCAACCAATCAGCAGGCTTATCGTTTTTGTTGACCAAGGCTAAGGCTAGGCTTAGCAGCGATTGCAGTTCGGCTTGGTTTTGCAAACGGACACGGAACGGATCAGTGCCGGCGGCTTGGAAAAGTTGGCGGGAAAACGATTTGGCAAGGTCTTTTTCTTTATGGGCAATGCCGTGTTGTAACGCTTGCTTGAAAGCCGCCAAAGTACAGCCATGATCTTGGTAGACCGTTAAGGCAGGCAGGGGTGGCGAGGTTTGTGGGGTGGGCATGGATGGCTCCAGTGATTTTTTAGTCAATTTTCGTAAAAAAAAGCATTACGGATACGAATAACACTCCCAGTACGATGTGTAGAATATGCTCTGTAGATTGAGCGTTAAGTTTATGAACTGGTAGTTTTTTAACCAATCCTAGTAGAATAAATAAAACAACAACAGTTAAGGCATAAGGGCTATCGATTCTATCAAAGGGTATTTGTGTCATTCGAATATTTTTATTGATTTATGATGCCGCCATCATATC
Organism: Methylovulum sp.; assembly: GCA_016919605.1. Classification (GTDB taxonomy): domain Bacteria; phylum Pseudomonadota; class Gammaproteobacteria; order Methylococcales; family Methylomonadaceae; genus Methylovulum. The sequence goes on along the minus strand of JACXTQ010000221.1, from coordinate 73 downwards.
AATAAAAATCTTTTTACTACAAATATATTGGATTTTTTTGTTAACAAATCTACGCCTCTGAGAAAAACCGCCT
>JACXTQ010000220.1 GCA_016919605.1 Methylovulum sp. | reverse complement strand
CTCATCAATCACCACCAGCCCCAGAGCCTTATATTTCAATTCCTTGGACAGCAACGTGTGGGTACCGATAACAATATCGACCAGACCTTGCGCCAAGGCTGCGGCGATTTCTTTTTGCTGTTTGGGGGTGACAAAGCGCGACATGACTTCGATACGCACGGGCCAGTCGGCAAAGCGGTCGCAGAAATTTTGGTAATGCTGTTGCGCCAATAAAGTGGTGGGGACTAGCACGGCGACTTGTTTGCCGCTTTGCACAGCAATGAACGCCGCCCGCATCGACACTTCCGTCTTACCGAAACCGACATCGCCGCAAATCACCCTATCCATCGGTTGCGGGCTAACCATATCGTCTAATATCGCCAAAATCGCGGTGTGCTGGTCGGGGGTTTCTTCAAACGGAAACGCCTCAGCGAAAGTTTGATATTCGGTGTTTTCAATAACAAAGGCATGGCCTTGCTTAATGGCGCGTTGGGCGTGGATATCCAACAATTCGGCGGCGACATCACGGATTTTCTCGATAGCCTTTTTCTTGGTTTTCGCCCATTGGTCGCCACCCAATTTGTGCAACGGTGCCGTGTCAGGATTCGTCCCTGTATAACGGCCTATGACATGCAGGGTGGACACGGGCACATACAGCTTGTCGTTATTGGCATATTCCAAGGTCAAAAATTCTGCCGGAATGCCGCCAATGGCCAAGGTTTGCAAGCCCAGATAACGGCCTACACCATGTTCCTGATGGACAACTGGCGAACCTATGGTCAATTCATTCAGATTGTTGACGATGGCTTCCAACTCACGCGCGGCGGATTTGCGCCGACGGCGTTGTTGCTGGACTTTTTCGCCGGACAACAACGGCTCGGTAATGATCGCCAGGGCAGGGTCGAGCAACCACAAGCTGTTTTCCACGGGAGCGACCACCATGCACACGCTGGCTTCGCTGTCCAAAAACTGCTGCCAACTATCGACACGCTTGCTGCTGATCCGGCATGATCTTAGCCTATCCAGCAAAGCCTCCCTACGTCCCGCCGATTCGGCGACCAATAGGATTTTGCCGGAAAAAGCCCCGATAAAGTGTTGTAAGCGTTGCGCGGGCTGGTCAAGCTTGGCGTTAAAAGTCAAATCCGGCAGGGTTTTGCAAGGGCTATCGGCCAAAATTTTGCCATCCAAAATAATACGCGCAAAACGACTAACTTTGCCGGACAACTCATCGGGGGACAAAAAAAGTTGCTCTGGCGTTAATAATGGCCGCTCCAAATCGTATTTGCGTTGCTCGTAACGCTCTTGGGCATCGCTGTAAAAAGCCTGTGAATGGGCGGCGAAGCTATCGTTAACCACCACCACCGCCGAAATCGGCAAGTAGTCAAATAAGGTCGCGGTTTGGCTGACGAACAGCGGTAGATAATATTCGATGCCGTTAAACGCCACGCTTTTGCTGACATCGGCATACAAACTGTTTTTCAGTGACGTTTGCGGAAAGGCATCGCGGAACGCTTGCTTAAAGTGCTTAATAGCTTCATCGGTAAATGGAAACTCACGCGCCGGAAATAATTGTATCTGCTCTATTTTTTCCAATGAGCGTTGGCTTTCAGGATCGAAGGTGCGGATAGATTCAATAGTTTCATCAAACAATTCAATCCGAAACGGTACCGAACTGCCCATAGGGAACAAATCAACAATCGCCCCGCGCACAGCAAATTCAGCATGCTGGTAAACTTGCGACACACATTGGTAGCCCACGCTTTCCAATTTAAGGCGGTTAAGTTCCAAATTAAAATCATCACCCACCTTAATCGCAAAACTGTTCGCCAAAACGTGTTCACGCGGCGCTAGACGGTGCATCAGGGTAGTGACCGGCACCACCAGGGCCCCGCGCTTGACTTCCGGTAACAAGGCCAACACTTTTAGGCGTTCGGAAGTGATTTCCGGCAACGGCGAAAAGACATCGTAAGGCAAAGTTTCCCAATCTGGGAAATGCAGTATCGGGTATTGCTTGTCAAGAAAAAACGCCAGCTCATGCTCTAGCCGCAAAGCCGTTTGGTTGTCGGGCGTGATGATGACGAACAGGCGTTTTTCTTTGGCAATCGCCGTTGCCAATGCCAAGGCATCGGCACACCCCGTCAAACCGGACCAGACTAGGGTTTGTGCGGAAGTTTGCGGGGTCGCCGGAGAAAAAATTAACGAATGGGCCATGAAAGTGAGCGGTTAACCAAAAGCGCGATTATACAACAGCCCTTGTTAATGTAGGTGAAAACTGCCCGTCAATCCTATCAGACCCCAATGTCTAGGATTTTAAAACTTTTCACTCCGTATAATAGGCAAGCACAATGGCAAACACTGGTGATTTTTTATTCGCTTTGTCGTCATGATAGCGCCTTACTCAACCGCTTTGCGCATAGTCACTAACTCTTCGGCAGCGGTGGGGTGGACACCGATGGTCGAATCAAACACCGCTTTAGTTGCGCCAGCGCGGATCGCCACCGCCATGCCTTGGATAATCTCCCCCGCTTCCGCCCCAACAATATGGATACCCAGCACTTGGTCGGTGCTACGCCTGACCACCATCTTCATCAAGGTTTTTTCGCCCAAACCCGACAGCGAGTGCTTCATCGGCGTAAACACCGACTTATAAATTACAATATCGCTATAACGCTTTCTAGCCTCGGTTTCGCTCAAACCCACCGTTCCGACATTGGGTTGGCAAAAAACGGCGGTGGGGATGTTGTCATAATCGACCGGAGTGGCCGAGCCACCATAAAGCTGGTTGACCAACGCCATCGCTTCGGCAATCGCCACCGGAGTCAGGCTGATGCGGTCAGTGACATCACCGAGCGCGTAAATCGAGCTGATAGTAGTTTGGTACTCGGCATTGACTTGGATGGCTCCGCGCCCGTCCAACGCCACACCTACCGCTTCCAAGCCCAATCCGGCGGTATTAGGGGCGCGTCCGGTGGCATATAACACCAAATCCGCTTCCAACGGTTGGTCTTGGCCACTATCTGCAACGAAGCCATCGGCGGTTTTTGTAATGGCTTGGATAGTAGTGTCAAAATGTATGGTGATACCTTTTTTCTGCATTTCTTGGGCGACAAAATCCCTGACATCGTCATCGAATCCGCGCAGCAATTGCTTGCCGCGATAACACAAGGTCGTCTCCACTCCTAAGCCGCGCATAATGCCCGCAAACTCTACGGCTATATAGCCGCCACCGACAATCAGGATGCGTTTGGGCAATTGCTCTAGGGCAAACATTTCATTGGAAGTGATAACATGCTCTTTGCCAGGAAAATCAGGAATGTCTGGCCAGCCGCCCGTGGCGATTAAAATCCGCTCACAACGGTAAGCCTGCCCGTTCACTATGACGGTATGGGCATCCTGCACAACGGCTTTGCCGTCAATAACGGTGACACCGGAATTGTTGAGCAAATTGCCATAAATGCCTTGTAACCGACTAATTTCTTGATTTTTTTGCGCAAGCAACTTAGACCAGGAAAAATGTGGTTCGCCTAGCGACCAGCCAAAACCTTTAGAGGCTTGGAAATCATCATGAAAATGCGCCGCATACACAAACAGCTTTTTCGGGACGCAACCGACATTGACACACGTGCCGCCCAAGTAAAGGTGTTCGGCAATGGCGACCCGAACCCCCAGACCGGCAGCCATCCGGGCGGCACGCACGCCACCGGAACCCGCGCCAATCACAAACAGATCATAGTCATAAGAGGTCATTTAAGTGTCCTTAGCGTTAAAGTCAACAAGGTATTGGAGCGCAACCGAACGCCGCGCCCCAAGCCGACCGTCAGTTTTGCAAATAAGCCAGCATCGTCTCGGCACTGCTGACAGAAAACGGGTCATCAGGGCAATTGTCCGCTTGCCCAGGTTCGCTGAACACTTTGACGATGGCCTTATCGTCAACCAACATGGCATAACGCCATGAGCGGTAGCCAAAGCCTAAGTTTTCTTTTTTCACCAACATGCCCATGCCACGGGTAAAATCACCGTTACCATCGGGCAACATTTTTACCTGCTTGATACCTAAGTGCTTGCCCCATTGGAACATCGTAAAGGCATCATTGACGCTTAAGCAATAGACTTCATCGACCCCTTGGTCGATGATCGCCTGATAATGGGTCTCAAAGCCAGGCAAATGGGTACTGGAACATGTGGGCGTGAATGCACCGGGTAAGGCCAGGATTACGATTTTTTTGCCTTTGAAAATAGCATCGGTGCTGACATCTTGCCAGCGGAACGGGTTGTCACCGCCGATACTTTCATCACGGACACGGGTTTTAAATACGACATCAGGTAAGGTTAAAGGCATTGTAGTTCTCCGGTTTTTTTAAGGGGGCATGAATAGATGCAGACGAGGAGAAGCGTAGGTAGTTCATTTACTAGGTCAAACTCTCATCGTTAAGCACGGTGATAGTTTAGTGACACTAGCACTTATTGGACAATTGATTGTTTAGATTAGGACAATTGATTCTATCAATCGTAAGGTGGGCTTGACCTTAGAGGCCAAGAAGCATCGGTCAGATGCTTGTCTGCCCGATGCGGTCTTAACAAGATGTAAAGGTAATATCAGGATAAGCGCAGCCCATCCCGCTACTTAACGGGTTAACACTCTGCCGATTTTTTCGCCTAGCTTCACGGTTTTATCCGCCGCAAAGCTACTATCCCACTGTATTTTATCTTTGCCAAACAGCATGATAATGGTGGAACCCATATTAAAACGCCCCATTTCTTCGCCCATTTGCAAAGTCGATGGGTTGTTGGAGTAATCCCATTGGCGGACGCTACCGATAGTAGGCGGGGTAACGACTCCGTGCCAGACGGTTTCGATGCTGGAGACAAAAATCGCCCCCACCAACACCAAGGCCATAGGCCCTGCTGGAGTATCGAACAGGCAGCAAACGCGCTCGTTCCTGGCAAACAATCCCGGTACGGTTTGAGTGGTGATGGTGTTGACGCTAAACAGGCAGCCTGGGACATGCACCATTTCCTTAAGCGTTCCCGTCAAAGGCATGTGTAAGCGATGATAGTCTTTGGGCGACAGATAAATGGTCGCAAACTGGCCGTTTTGAAACGGTGCGGCGCGTTCGCTACAGCCACCGAGCAACTCTTGCGCGGTAAAGCTTTTACCTTTGGCCTGAAAAATCTTGCCATCGCTAATCGCCCCGGCTTGGCTGACCGCACCATCGGCGGGGCAGGCTATCGCATAGGGTTCATGGGTCAATGGCCTAACCCCCGGCTTTAATTCACGGGTAAAAAAGTCGTTAAAGCTTTTAAATTGCGTAAGGTCTTGGCATAGCGCCTCGTCCATGTCCACACCATAATGCTTGATAATCTGCTT